>MNWR01000103.1:0-33267 GCA_001872725.1 Proteobacteria bacterium CG1_02_64_396
CCTGCATGTCGAGACTACCCTCGATGACCCCCTTCACGTTGCGCATGAAGTAGTAAGAACCGGCCACCGTGGCGGTATTCATGTTGATACCGTCATAGGTGGTCACCCCCTTGAAGTCGCCCGCATTGTCGTAGTTGTACAGCGCCGAGAAGGTCCACTCCTCATTGGCCACCCAGTCGACTCCGGCAAATCCGCCGTACCAGACCCGGTTTTTGCCGTCGGCCAGGTAGTTGTCCCACTTGTTCCACAGCCCCTGGAAGAACCAGTAAAGCTCGTCGTTGACCTCGCCCGAGGCATCGAGCGCCACCACCGTTTTCTGGGACGAGCCGGTTCCAGCGCTATCGGCCTGCTTGCCGCTGAGCCCGAACACACCGACCTTGGTGGTTCCGTCCTGGAGCCCCACGCGACCCCAGACCATCTTGCTGCTGTTGTTGTCGAAGGTGGCGTCGGAGCGTTTGTAGCCGGTTTGGTCGACGGCGTAGCTGGCGGTGGTGCCGTTGCCGTTGGAGAGTCCCAGGTTCACGGTCAGGGGGCCGACCGCCTTGGTGAAGAAGAGGCCGCGATCATAGGTGATCCCCGCCATGCGGTAGGCGGTGAAATCCTGGAAGGTCAACCGGGTTTCGCGGGGGAACATCAGGTCGGAGAGCTGGAATTGCCCCGCCATCATCGACACCCCGCTGCCGAACACATCGTCGTGGCTGACCCAGGCATCCTCGATCAAGAAACCGCCGTTGCCACCCTTCTCGGCCATGATGCCGTAGAAGTAATAGGTCATGTGTTCACTCAAGGGGGCGCCCGAGAGCAGCTTGATGAGGTAGGGCGATTGCAGGTCGAACTGGGCGCCGTTGGGGGCAGTGGAGGCGACGTTGTTATCTTGCCGAACCTGGGCGTAGGACTGCGCCCGGATCGCCAGCGGAACCGTCTTCATCAGCGCCAAGCGGTCATCTCCGGTGTCGGTCGCGATGTCCTGCTCCCAACCGGGCAGGCGGTAATTGTTGGCGCGAAAGTCCTCGCCGAAGGTGTTCAAGCGGGGGAAAGCGGCGTGGCAGGTGGCACAGCTGATCTGGTACTGACGGGCAAAGGCGGGGATCGCCTCGGCTTCCGGACCCGACCACAGCGACACGGCGGCCACCGGCAGGGCGGCCAGCGCCAGACGGAGAGAGGAACGGGTGGGGGTCGATTGCATGGAGGACTCCTAGCTAGTCGCTTGTGATGACAAGCCGGAGTCCCAACTCGATGGGCGACCCCGGCACAACCGCCCCCCGCGAGGGGGGATCGGATGGCCGGAATGCTAGAAAAACGGGGATTGGCACCCGATGACAGGGGCGTGAAGAAACACTAACCGGAGGATGAAGGTTCGTTTAGAAATCCCGAGTTATGAACTCGGGATTTGCCCCCGCCGCCACGGGGTCAATTGGCCAGGAAGCGCTCCAAGAAATTGATGTCGTACTTGCCGTCTTGAAAATCGCGCGAGCGCATCAAGCGGCGGTGCAACGGCACCGTGGTGTGGACCCCTTCGATCACCAGTTCATCCAGGGCCCGGCGCATCCGGGCAATCGCCTCGGCGCGGGTGGGGGCATGGACGATCAGTTTGCCGATCATCGAATCGTAGTGGGGGCTGATAACCCTTCCTGAAAAGGTATCGGAATCGAACCGCACGCCGGGACCGCCGGGGGCGTGGAACGAGGTCACCGTGCCGGGACAGGGGATGAAACGCTCGGGATCCTCGGCGTTGATCCGGCACTCGATGGCGTGGCCATTAACCTTGATTTGATCTTGAGTGAATGACAGGGGCAGCCCCGCCGCGACTCGGATTTGCTCCTTCACCAGATCGACCCCGGTCACCTCTTCGGTGATGGGGTGTTCGACCTGAATACGGGTGTTCATCTCGATGAAATAGAAGTTGCCGTCGGGGGTCATCAAGAACTCGAAGGTCCCCGCCCCTTCGTAATTCACCGCATGGCAGGCCGCCACCGCCACCTCGCCCATACGGGCGCGGGTTTCGGGGGTGACCATCGGGCATGGCGCCTCTTCAAGGATCTTTTGATGACGCCGTTGCAACGAGCAATCGCGCTCGCCCAGGTGGATGACGTTGCCGTGTTGATCGGCCATCACCTGGATTTCGACGTGGCGGGGCTGTTCGAGGAACTTCTCGATGTAGACCGCCGGGTTGTTGAAGGCCCGCCCCGCCTCGCTCTGGGCGATCAAAAAGGCGTTCACCAACGATGCCGAGGTGTGGACCACCTTCATGCCTCGTCCTCCGCCGCCCGCCGCCGCCTTGATGATGACCGGGTAGCCGATTTCACCCGCCAGACGCAAAGCTTCGGCCTCGGTGGTCACCGCCCCATCCGAGCCGGGCACCACCGGCACCCCCGCCTTCTTCATCGCATCCTTGGCCGAAACCTTGTCGCCCATGATCCGCATGACGTCGCCCTTGGGGCCGATGAACTTCAACCCCGAAGCGGCAACAACATCGGAAAACTCGGGGTTTTCGGCCAGAAAACCGTAACCGGGATGAATCGCCTCGGCGTCGGTGATCTCGGCAGCCGCCATCAGGGCGGGAACCGATAGGTAGCTCTGGGGGGATGGGGGGGGGCCGATGCAGACCGATTCGTCGGCCATGCGCACGAACATGGAGTCGGTGTCGGCGGTCGAGTGAACCGCCACCGTCTTGATCCCCATCTCGCGGCAGGCGCGAATGACGCGGAGGGCGATTTCGCCCCGGTTGGCAATCAGAATTTTGTTAAACACGGGCACCCTCGAAGGTGGCAGTCGACCGTCTTAAAACTCGGCGGGAGAGGTGTCGGCAGCGCTTCAGTCGGGATCGATGACGAACAGATCCTCGCCGTATTCCACCGGCTGACCGTTCTCGGCCAGGATCTTGACGATCCGGCCCGAGGCGTCGGCCTCGATCTCGTTCATCAACTTCATCGCCTCGATGATGCACAGCACCTGCCCCTTGGTGACGTGGTCGCCCACCTCGACGTAGGCCGGGCTATCGGGGGAGGGGGCGCGGTAGAGGGTGCCGACCATGGGGCTGGTCACAAAATGCCCTTTGATTTCGGGGGCGGCGGCCGGAGCGGGGGCAGCAGCGGCAGGTGCCGCAGCCGCCACGGGTACGGGGGCCGGAACCGTGGCGTAAACGGTACCGGCGGGGGCGCCACGGCTGATGCGCACCGTGCGTTCCCCTTCGCTGATCTCCAGTTCGTTCACATCGGTGCCTTCGAGCAACTTAATCAGTCGACGCAGCCCTCTGAGATCGTCAAAGAACTCCATGGGGTACTCCTTCATGAGCGGGTTTTAGGTGTGGATGGTTCAAAAACGGCGGGTCAGCGGCGCAACAAGTGCGCCAATAGACCATCGAGAGCAAGCCGGTAGCTATCGGGGCCGAAGCCGCCGATCACACCAACTGCCACATCGGCCAGCAACGACCGATGACGAAACGATTCGCGGGCATAAACATTAGAAAGGTGCAATTCGACAAACGGAATGGCGACCCCGAGCAGGGCGTCGCGGATGGCCACCGAGGTGTGGGTGTAAGCACCGGCGTTGATGAGGATTCCATCGACCCCCTCGGTGCGCGCCTGGTGGATGCGATCCACCAAAGCCCCCTCCCCGTTGGCTTGAAGGTGCAGCAACTGCGCCCCCTGGTCGCCCGCCCGTTGGGTTAGATCGGCCACGATCTGCTCCAGGGTGGCGGCGCCGTAGATCCCCGGCTCGCGCAGCCCCAGCAGATTGAGGTTGGGGCCGTTGAGCAGCAGGATTTTGGGGGAGGAACTCACGGCGCTCCCCCTTCCCGACGCTGGGCCAACGCCTCGGCGGCCCGTTCTAACCGGGAGATCTGATGCAACAAGCGCTGTTTGCGCCCAGAGGATGGGGTGGCGGGGACAGGGGCTGCGGCGGTCGCCTCGCTTCCCAAAACCTGAAGCACGGTATCGACCACATCGTCCAAATGGCCTGGATCCCAGGTGCGAAAACGGTGGCCCAAACCCTCTTGCAGCCGCTGGCGCAGCGTCCCCTCTTCCCTTGGACCGGGGCTGGTGCTGACGGTATGCTCCCCCCCGTCTTGATCGAGGATCGACCGCAATTGCCGGATGTACGGCAACGCTTCGCCACCGCGCCCCTGACGGGTCAACAGCCGAATCATCCAACGGACGGCCACCGCATCGCCCCCCACCAACTCAAGATGGCGGGTCAGCAGGGACTCGGCCTCGTCGAACCGACCCTGCCGATAGGCAGTCATGGCTTGGGACAGCAGATCGGATTGGGGGGTGGGATGGGTCAACTTTGATCCGTTTCTGATTCGCGGGGGGCTAATTTCGGCGCTTTTATAGCCCGTTTTGCCCCGTTTTGAAATCAATTCCAGCTTTTTTCGAAGGGTATCGTTTCGCTCATGATCTCCATCATGCTCAACGGCCAATCGCACGACGTGCCCCAGAACACCTCTATTGCCGCCCTGCTTGAAACCCTGAACCTCGCTGGAGGCAAAGGGGTCGCGGTGGAGCTTAATCTTGAGGTTGTCCCCCGCAGCCAACACGCCGCCACCGTGCTCGAAGTGGGCGACCGGATCGAGGTCGTCAACATGGTGGGGGGGGGCTGATCCCTCCTGATCCAAAACAACGCTCACACCAGAACCCTTGCCCCGATGTGGGCCCAACCATAAGGAGTCGCCCCATGTCCCCATTCTCCGACCCATTGATTGTCGGCAGCCACACCTTCACCTCGCGGCTGCTGGTCGGCACCGGCAAATACAAAGACTTCGAGCAGACCAAGGCGGCCATCGAGGCCTCGGGGGCCGAGATCGTCACCGTGGCGGTGCGCCGGGTGAACATCACCAATCGCGACGAGCCCAACCTGCTCGAATACCTCGATCCGGCCAAATACACGATTTTGCCCAACACCGCCGGGTGTTACACCGCTGAGGAGGCGGTGCGCACCTGCCGGTTGGCCCGTGAGGCGGGGGGCTGGAACCTCATTAAACTTGAGGTTCTGGGCGATCAAACCACCCTCTTCCCCGACGTGGTGCAGACCCTCAAGGCGGCCGAGATTTTGATCGAGGACGGCTTCGAGATCATGGTCTACACCAACGACGACCCGATTATGGCCAAACGCTTCGAAGATATGGGCTGCGTGGCGGTGATGCCGCTGGCCGCCCCCATCGGTTCGGGGCTGGGGATCCGCAACCCGTACAACATCAAGATCATCTTGGAGCACGCCAAGGTGCCGATCCTGGTCGACGCCGGGGTGGGAACCGCCTCGGACGCCGCCATCGCCATGGAGCTGGGCTGCGATGGGGTGTTGATGAACACCGCCATTGCCGGAGCCAAAGATCCGATTTTGATGGCCAGCGCCATGCGCAAGGCGATTGAGGCCGGACGCGAGGCCTACCGGGCCGGGCGCATCGGCCGCAAGCTCTACGCCACCGCCTCCTCCCCCCTCGACGGCATGTTTCTGTAAAAAATCATGGCAATCCGCGAAATCCTCATCTGGCCCGATGACCGGCTGAAAAAGGTCAGCAAACCCATCGAGAGGGTGGACGACACCCTGCGCAAGGTGGTTAAAGACATGGCCGACACCATGTACGACGCCCCCGGCGTGGGTTTGGCGGCCCCCCAAGTCGACGTTCACCTGCGCCTGCTCATCACCGACATCGAAGGGGATGAGAAAAACCGCAAGATCAAGGTCATCATCAACCCTGAGATCGTCGCCCAATCGGGCAGCCAGACCGATCAAGAGGGGTGCCTGTCGGTCCCTGGGGTCTTCGCCGATGTGGAGCGAGCCGATTGGGTCAAGGTGCGCTACCGCGATCTCGACTGGAACCTGATCGAAGAGGAGGCGACCGGCTTGCAGGCCCGTGCCTTCCAGCACGAGATCGACCACCTCGACGGGATTGTCTTCGTCGAGCTGCTCTCGCCGGTGAAACGACGGATGATCCGCAACAAAATGCTCAAGCTGAAAAAAGAACGGACCCCCCGCCGATGACTCCCCCCCTACGTGTTGTTTTCATGGGCACCCCCGATTTTGCCGTCCCCCCCCTGCAAGCGCTGCTCGACGGCCCCGACACGGTGGTGGGGGTGGTGACCCAACCCGACCGACCCAAGGGTCGCGGCATGAAGCTGGCCCCCCCGCCGGTGAAGGTCGTGGCGCAAGAGGCGAATCTTCCGGTGATTCAATCGGGACGCCTGCGCGACGAGGGGGTCTTCGAACAATTGCAAGCCTGGGCCCCCGATCTGATCGTGGTGGTCGCCTTCGGCCAGTTGCTGCCCAAAAACGTGCTCGACCTGCCCCGCTTGGGCTGCATCAACATCCACGGCTCTTTGCTGCCCCGTTGGCGGGGCGCCGCTCCGATTCACCGGGCGCTGCTGGCGGGCGATGCGATGACCGGGGTGACCACCATGTTGATGGAGCAGGGGCTCGACACCGGCCCCATGTTGCTCAAGGCGGCCACCGAGATCGCCCCGAGCGACACCACCGGATCGCTCTTTTTGCGCCTGGCCGACATGGGCGCAGGGCTGTTGATGCAAACCATCGAGGGCCTCAAAACCGGGGCGATCGCCCCCGAACCCCAAGACGACGCCTTGGCGACCCACGCCGCCAAGGTGACCCCCGAGGATGCCAAGATCGACTGGTGCCTGCCCGCCGCCGAAATCGAGCGGCAAATCCGGGCGCTGCAACCCTTCCCGGTCGCGACCACTGCGTTGGGCGACACGGCCTTGAAGATCCATCAGGGAGAGGTGGGGGATGCCTGCACCGAACAACCAGGGCAGGTGGCCCGGATCGGCGGCTCCGGGATCGAGGTCTGTTGCGGCGATGGTCATCTGCTGCGGCTGACCCGCCTGCAACGGCCCGGCAAACAGGCGATGGAGGCCGAGGGTTTTTTGAACGGCTTCCCCATCGAGGCCGGGATGAGGTTGGGGTGATCGCGGTAACGGTGGCGCCGCCGGTAGGGCTCCACCCTTCCTCCCCTTTGGAGGCGATGATCGATTCATCGCCTCCGAGCAGCCCAGGGATAGGCTGCCAAAACCAGGAACGTAAGTGACTGATTTTGCATGCACAGCAAAAACCGCGTCGCCTCAGGGCGCCTACTTTTGGTTTTTGCGAAGCACGCTGATTCAAAGCACGCTGATTCAAGGCAGAACGCCTTGAATCGGCGTTTGCCTTTGTATCTTGCAGTGGCGCCCGTTCAAACCGCCCCAGGGTGGATATGCTGCCCTTATTCGCCCTACTCCACCCCCCACGCCATGCCATGACCCTGTCGATCCTCCACCCCGACGATCCCCGTTTTACCCAGGCCCACTTCGAGGCTCGGGTGGCGGCGTTGACGGCGTTGGCGGTCATCATTCATGCGGTCGAGGCGATGCTGCCGGGGGCGGGGCCACTGTTTAAACCGGGGCTGGCCAACATCGTGGGGCTGGCGGCGCTGTGGCTGCTCGGCTTTCGGGCGGCGCTGCTGGTGACGGTGCTGCGGATTCTGATCGGATCGCTGATCTTGGGCACCTTCATGAGCCCCACCTTTTTGCTTTCGGCCTCGGGGGGGCTGGCCGCCATGCTCGCCATGGGGCTGATGCACCGCTTCGGCGGGCGGCAGGGGATCTTCGGGCCGGTGGGGGTTTCCATCGTCGGCGCCATCGCCCACATTTGTGCCCAATTTTCGGTCGCCTACCTGGTGCTGATCCAGCACATGGGGCTGTTCTATCTGTTGCCGCTGTTGCTGGCCACCTCGCTGGCGACCGGCGTACTCAATGGGGTCATCGCCCACTTCATGCTCACCCGTTTGAATTTAGTGTCTCCCCCGCGAGAGGCCCGATGAACGTCGGCGGCGTCGCCCTGCCGGGTTTGCCCCACTACCGCTTCGACCGGATCACGGTGGCGCTCGGGATCAGCATCGTCCTGCATGCCATCCTGCTGCTGGTGAAGCTGCACATGGACATGCCCCCCGAAAAAGCCCGCCCCCCCATGGAGGTCTCCTTCCTCGAAACCCCGCAGGCCAAGGTTGAAAAGAAGAGACTGGCCCCCGATGCGATGCACGGCATGCAGAATCAAGAGGCCTTCGCCCCCGAGGTGGCCAAGCAGGCGCAAAGCCAGACCACCGTTGAACAGAGCCCGGCCAACCAACCGATTCCCCTGCCCCGTACCCCCGACACGCCGCCCCCCCAACCGGCGCTCCCCTCTCGCCCCAACACCCCCCGCTCCCGCCCCCTGACCGAGGGGGAGATGCCCGAGCCCAAGGTGCAGGGGGAGCAGACCGATCACCCCGACGATCTGGCGCCGCGTACCCAAAAAACCAACCCCGACCAGCCCCCCTTGATGCTCTTCCCCGATTCGGGAACCCTGGCCCAGATCGACCGGGAAAACCGCATCGCCAGGGTGATCGACGAGCAACACCGGCGTCAGGACACCGTCTCGATCAACACCCGGGAATTCAAATACGCCAGCTACTTTTCAAAGATGAAAGACAAGGTCGAATACGTCTGGCAGTACCCCGAGGCGGCGCAGCGCCAGGGGCTGGAGGGACGACTGCTGATTAAGTTTTCGATTGGCAGGACCGGGGAGCTGGTGGGTGTGGAGGTGCTGCGCAGTTCAGGATCGGACGTTCTCGACCGAGCCGCCATCGAGGCGCTGCGCAAGGGGGCACCCTATGCACCGCTGCCCGAGGAGTGGGAGCTCGATCAGCTCAACATCACCGCCACCTTCGAGTACATCATGCAGATGTTCGGCATCTCGGTTTACTGATGGATGGCGCCCCTATGACGACCGAACTCCCCCATCGCATCGTCATCGTCGGCGGCGGCGCCGGTGGGCTCGAACTGGCCACCCGACTGGGCGACACCCTGGGCAAGCGGGGCAAGGCCTCGATCACCCTGGTCGACCTATCGCGCACCCATTTATGGAAACCGCTGCTGCACCAGGTGGCGGCGGGGAGCCTCGACCTGGGGGATCACGAGCTCGACTACCTGGCCCAGGCCCGCTGGCACCACTTCAATTTTCAGCTGGGACGAATGGAGGGGCTCGACCGCCAGGCCAAAGAGATCTGGCTGGCGGCCACCTACGACGAAGAGGGGCGGCAGGTATTGCCAAGGCGCGCCATCGCCTTCGATACCCTGATTCTGGCGGTCGGCAGCACCACCAACGACTTCGGCACCCCCGGCGCCGCCGAACACGCCATTTCGCTGGATCGCCCCGAGCAGGCCGCCACCTTCCACCGCCGTTTGGTCAACGCCTGTTTGCGGGCCAACACCCAAACCGAACCGCTGCGTCCCGAGCAGCTGCATGTGGCCATCATCGGCGCTGGAGCCACCGGGGTGGAGTTGGCCGCCGAGCTGCACAACACCACCCGGGAACTGCTCGCCTACGGTCTGGACCGCATCGACGCCGAGCGGGATATCCGCATCACCATCGTCGAGGCGGCCGAGCGCATCCTCCCCGCCCTGCCCCCCCGACTATCGCTGGCCGCCGAGGGGCTGCTGCGCCGCTTGGGGGTTCAAGTCATCACCCGCGATCCGGTTTCGGCGGTCGACGCCTACGGGATCGACACCGCCTCGGGAGAGCGGGTCGACGCCGAGCTGGTGGTTTGGGCGGCGGGGATCAAGGCCCCCGACTTCTTGCGCGACATCGCGGGGCTCGAATCCAACCGTTTGGGGCAACTGGTGGTCGCGCCAACCCTACAAACGACCCGCGACCCCGACATCTTCGCGTTGGGCGACTGCGCCGCCTGCCCCTGGCCCGAACACGGCGGACTGATCCCCCCCCGAGCGCAGGCGGCCCACCAGCAAGCCAGCCATCTGGTCAAGGCGATGCGGTTGCGGCTGGCGGGACGACCGCTCAAACCCTTTCGCTACCGCGATTTCGGCTCATTGGTGTCGCTGGGAAAATACAGCACGGTGGGCAGTTTGATGGGGGGACTCAATACCGGGGCGCTCACGGTGGAGGGGCGATTCGCCCTATTGATGTACAAGTCGCTCTATAAGATGCACCTGCTGGCGCTGCACGGGCCGGTGCAGGTCTTCCTCGACACCCTGGCCCGGATCATCACCCGACGCGGGGAGCCAAGGGTGAAGCTGCATTAAACCTCACCGGTTGCGCAAAAACTTGAACAAACCCGGTTTTACGCTTGAATAGCGCCCATCCGACCACCCAACCCAAGGGCGTTGCCACGATGAAACCTGTTTCCTGTTGGAATCAACTGTCGCGATTGAAACTCGATGGCTACAAGTCGATTGCGGCTTGCAATATCGAGATGGGTCGCTTGAACGTCTTGATCGGCGCCAACGGAGCGGGTAAATCCAACTTCATCGGTTTCTTTCGGCTGATCGTTCAAATATTGGACCAACAGCTCCAAACAACCGTGGGCGCATCGGGAGGGCCGGACGCCTTGCTCCATTTCGGCAGAAAAACGACCGAGGCGCTGCGCGCCGAGCTCTATTTCGGCAACAACGGCTACCGCTTCACCCTCGTGCCCACCCAAGACAACCGCATGATGTTCAAGCACGAGGCGTTGTGGTGGAACGTCACTGGCGAGTATTCCCCGCGTTCCGGCCACTTTGAGTCGTATACCGAAACGATGAGTGCGACCGCGATTTACGACTACGTCGTTCCCACCATCCGTAGCTGGCGGCTCTATCACTTCCACGACACCGGCAGCTCGGCCCTCGTCAAACAAATCCACGGCATCAACGACAACGAATATCTGCGCGAGGATGCCCGCAACCTGGCCGCCTTTTTGTACCGGCTCCAACACCAGCACGAAGAACACTATCAACGCATCGTTAAAACCATCCGTCTGGTCGCCCCCTTCTTCGGCGATTTCCACCTGCGCCCCACCGTTGCCAATCCTGAGAAAATCCAGTTGGAATGGACCGAAAGGGGGCAAGACGTCCCCTTCACCGCCAGCGCCCTGTCCGACGGCACTTTGCGTTTCATCTGCCTGGCCACCGTACTGCTGCAACCCGAGGGGTTCATGCCCGCCTCGATTTTGATCGACGAGCCGGAACTGGGCCTTCACCCGTTTGCCATTACGGTACTCGGCGGGTTGATGAAGGCGACGTCGCAGCGACATCAACTGATCGTCTCGACCCAATCGGTGGAGTTGGTCGACGAATTCGAAGCCGACGATCTGATCGTGGTCGACAAAGCGGGGGGCGCTTCGACCTTCACGCGCCCCGACCGGCAAGCCCTTGCTGAATGGCTGAAGGAATACAGTCTGGGCGAGGTATGGAAGAAGAACCTGCTGGGAGGGAGGCCCGCACGATGACCCGGCTCAAAATTCTGGTCGAGGGGCAAACCGAGGAGACCTTCGTCCGAGAATTGCTGGTTCCTCACTATGCCCGCATGGGGCTTTACATCTCCCCCATCGTCGCCACAACCAGTCCAAGCCACAGGGGTGGCATCGTCAGTTACGGCAAGGTTCGCAACCAACTCGTTCGGCTGTGCCGAGAAGATCGCGATGCCTGGATCTCCACCTTCTTCGACCTCTACGCCCTACCCGGCGACTTCCCCGGCAAGCTGGATCGCGACTATCCCCACCAAGGCTCGGGGGGGCAAAAAGCGGCCTACTTGGAGGGGCGCCTCACCCAAGATTTGGACGAGCGCAACTTCATCCCCTACCTGATGGTTCACGAATTCGAGGCGCTGCTGTTCGTGGAACCTCAAAGGTTTGGCGACTGGACGGACGATGCCGGTGTTGCTGCGCAATTAACCAGCCAGGCTCTGAAATTCTCCTCGCCTGAAGAGATCAACGAAGGCGTTCACTCCGCCCCTTCGAAGCGAATTACCCAAGCCATGCCTGGGTACCAAAAACCGACCCACGGCCCCCTGATCGCGTGCGATATTGGCCTGGACCCACTACGGCAGTCGTGTCCGCACTTCAGTGCATGGCTTAACCAAATTGAACAACTCGGTTCGAACTAATACGCCTCGAAATCCCACATCACGGTTATTTTCTGCGATTTCGGCTCATTGGTGTCGCTGGGCAAATACAGCACGGTGGGCAGTTTGATGGGGGGACTCAATACCGGGGCGCTCACGGTGGAGGGGCGCTTTGCCCTGTTGATGTACAAGTCGCTTTACAAAATGCACCTGCTGGCACTGCATGGTCCGGTTCAGGTTTTTCTCGATACCTTGGCCCGTATGCTGACCCGGCGCAGCGATCCGAGGGTGAAGCTGCATTAACCCCGTTTTCGGCGCCATCCCGCGCTTGTCGGCCGAAGGGGCGCCATGACGCCACACCCACCCATTGTTGCCGCCCCGCTTCCCAATGACGCGCCCACGCCGCGCAAAGGGAAGATCCCCCCCTTTGCCATCGTCGGCATCGGCGCCTCGGCCGGGGGGCTGGAGGCGCTTGAGCTCTTTTTTGCCCATCTACCCGCCGATTGCGGTATGGCCTTCGTGGTGGTTCTGCACCTGGACCCGACCCACAAAGGGATGATGCCCGAGCTGTTGGGGCGGACGACAACCATGCCGGTGGTGCAGGCCAAGAGCCGAATGAGGGTTCTGCCCAACCACGTCTACGTCATCCCCCCCAACCACGACCTCTCCATCCTGCACGACACGCTGCATCTACTCGACCCCAGCGCCCCGCGCGGTCTGCGGCTGCCCATCGACTTTTTCTTGCGCACGTTGGCCCAGGATCGGAGCGATCTGGCGGTCGCCATAATCCTGTCGGGCATGGGCTCCGACGGCGCCCAGGGCGTGCGGGTCATCAAAGAGATGGGGGGACTGGTGTTGGTGCAGGACCCGACCACCGCCAAATTCAACGGCATGCCAAACAGCGCCGTGGCGACCGGCATGGTCGACGTTGTTGCCCCCATCGAAGCACTACCTCGCCGCTTGCTCGACTGCATGGGCCATCCC
This sequence comes from Proteobacteria bacterium CG1_02_64_396, assembly GCA_001872725.1. Classification (NCBI taxonomy): domain Bacteria; kingdom Pseudomonadati; phylum Pseudomonadota; species Proteobacteria bacterium CG1_02_64_396. The sequence continues at coordinate 12,850 of MNWR01000103.1, forward strand.
TCCAGTTTGTCCCCGCCGTCACCGCCCAACATACGAGGCAAGAGCGAGGCGCTCGACACGATTTTCATCCTGCTGCGCGCCCACACCGGCCACGATTTTTCGCTCTACAAACAAACCACCGTGCTGCGTCGAATCGAGCGTCGGATGGGGGTGCATCAGATCGACCGGATCGATCAGTACCTTCGCTTCCTGCGCGAAACCCCCCAAGAACTCACCCTGCTGTTCAAAGAGCTGTTGATCGGGGTGACCAGCTTCTTTCGCGATCCCCAGGCATGGCTCGATTTGCAAGAACAGGGACTGCCCCTTTTGCTCGATCAAGCCCCCGACGGCGCCACCCTGCGAGGCTGGGTGGCCGGGTGTTCCAGCGGCGAGGAGGCCTACTCCCTGGCCATCGCCTTTAAAGAGGCTTTGGCGCGGCTTCAGCCCCCCCGCCACCTCAGTCTGCAAATCTTCGCCACCGACCTAGACCCCGATGCCATCGTCCAAGCCCGGCAAGGGCTCTATCCCGCCCACCTCGTCGCCCACCTCGGCCCGGAGCGACTTAACCGGTTTTTTGTGGCGGAGGGGGGGGAGTACCGAATTGCCCCCGTCATTCGAGAGATGGTGGTTTTTGCCCAACAAAACCTCATCATGGACCCTCCCTTTACCAAACTCGACATTCTGACCTGCCGTAATCTGCTTATTTATCTAGGCGCCCCGCTGCAAAAACGGCTGCTGCCCCTGTTCCACTATTGTCTCAACCCTGGCGGTCTGCTGTTTCTGGGCAGCGCCGAGACCCTCGGCGGCTTCGAAGATCGGTTCGATCCGCTGTCCCCAAAGTCGCGCCTCTTCCGGCGCAATCGCGCCCCTGCCGAGGGGGTACCCTTCCCCAGCCGTCTGTTCCCTGCCATGGAGAGCCCAGTGGAAAGTGCCCCACCCTCGATCCCGATCCCCAATCTGCAAGGGGAGGCCGATCAACTGATATTGCGCCGTTTTGCCCCCGCCGCCGTGTTGGTCAACGGCGATGGGGACATCCTCTACGTCAGCGGTCGTACCGGAAAATACCTAGAACCTGCGGCGGGCAAGGCCAACTGGAACCTCTACGCCATGGCCCGTGAGGGGCTGCGCCAGGAGTTGCCCCTGGCGTTGTCTCAGGCGCTGCGCGACGGGTCGGAGGTTGTGGTGCACGGGATTGGGGTGCACGGTGAAGGGGGGCTGCAAGGGATCGACTTAACCATCACCCCCCTGTCGGAGCCCGGTCCCCTTCAGGGGATGGCGATGGTGGTGTTCCACGACATCACCCTCCCCTCACCCTCCGAGGCGGGTCAACCGGGCCGGGCCGACACTGCCCAACCCAGGGAGCTCAAACGGGCGCTGAGCCAGGCCCACGAAGAGATCCGCGCCCTACGCCGGGCGATGCAATCCGACCGGGAGGAGCTCCGCTCCGCCAACGAGGAGTTGCAAACGGTCAACGCCGAGCTGCAAGCCAGGGTGGACGAGCTGTCGTGGGTCAACAACGACATGAAAAACCTGCTCAACAGCACCGACATCGCCACCGTCTTTCTCGATAACGACTTAAAAATTCGCCGCTTCACCACCCAGGCGACCAAAATCTTCAAGCTGATCCCCAGCGATGTAGGGCGCGCGTTGGGCGACATCGTCACCACCCTGGACTACCCCGGGTTGCAGAAAGAGATCCATGAGGTGCTGCGCACCCTGGTCTTTCACGAAACCCAAATCCCCGCCACTGAGGGGCGTTGGTATGCCGCCCGGATCATGCCCTACCGTACCCAAGAGAACGTGATTTCCGGGGTGGTGATGACCTTCTCGGACATCAGCAAATCCAAAGCGCTGGAGGCGCAGTTGCGCCAAAGACCCACCGAGAGGGGGGGTGCGTCATGAGCAAGGATCCCGCGACAACCGAATGTCGACGGCAGGCCGAGGCGCTTCTGCTCCAGAGGCAAGCGGGAACGTCGCCCCCTTCCGAGGGGGATGTGCACAAGCTGCTGCACGAACTTCAGGTGCATCAGATCGAACTGGAGATGCAAAACCAAGCGTTGGAACAGGCCAACGAAACCGCCCGCTCGGCCCTGGATCGCTACGCCGAACTCTACGACTTTGCCCCCATCGGCTACTTCACCCTCGATCCGGTCGGGGTCATCGCCCAGGGCAATCTGGCCGGGGCGGCCCTGTTGCATACCGAGCGGGGGCGACTGGTCGGCCAGCGTTTGGGCAACTTTCTCACCTCTGAGGGACGCGGGCGTTTTGCCGACTTTCTGGATCACCTTTTTGCCGTGGCAACCTCATCGCAGTGTGAATTGGCCTTGGAGGGGGGGGGCTGGATCCGCATTGCGGGGCAGGTCGAGGGGTCTGGTCGGCACTGCCGCACCGTCGTGCAAGAGATCACCGCCGAACGGCAAGCCTCCCTGGCCCTGGCCGCCGAACAAACCCGGCTGCGCACCCTGATCCGCACCATCCCCGACCTGGTCTGGCTCAAAGACACCCACGGGGTCTACCTCGACTGCAACCCCGCCTTCGAGCGCTTCTTCGGCGCTCCAGCGGCGCAGATCGTCGGCAAAACCGACGCCGATTTTGTTGATGCCCATTTGGCTGAAACCTTTCGGCAAAAAGATCTCGACGTCATGCTGGCGGAGGAACCCTGCCGCCTTGAAGAGTGGATCACCCTGGCCGACAGCGGGGCGCACGTCCTGGTCGAGACGATCAAAACCCCCATGTTGGACAGTGATGGACAGATCTTCGGGGTGTTGGGGATCGCCCGGGATATCACCGAGCGGTTCGAAACCCAGCAGAAGCTGGAGCAACAACTGAGGCAGATTGAGGTTGCCGCCCTCGAATGGCGGGAGGTCTTCGACGCCCTGCCCGATCCCATCTTTTTACACGACCGCGATCTCAAGATCGTCCGGGCCAACCACGCCTATACCGAGCGGGCCGGTCGCCCCTTCGAGCAGATTATGGGTCAGCCCTACTGGCAGATCTTCCCAGCCACGACCGCCCCCAGCGACCATTGCCTCAACCTGGTCGAAAAACAGACCCAAATCGAGACCCCCGACGGCGCCATCTTCGACAGTCGCTCCTTCCCGGTCTCCGATGCCCAGGGGCAATACCTCTTCTCGGTCCACATTCTTGAAGAAATCACCGAGCGGATTCGGAAGGAACACATCCTTGCCCGCACCACCCACGCCCTGCGCACCTTAAGCGCCAGCAACCGGTCCTTGATTCACACCCACGACGAAAACCAACTGCTTGACGCCATGTGCCGGGCGGCGGTGAAGGAGGGGGGGTATCGGATGGCCTGGGTCGGCATCGTCGGGGGGAAGGGGCAGCCCTGGCCGGTTCCGGTGGCCCACGCCGGGATCTCCCCCGACGATCTAACGGCGCTGGAGCGGGGATTGATGGAGGGGCGACGGGACGACCGCCCCGCCATGAAGGCGCTGGCCACCGGCAAGACCCAGATCGAACACAACGTGCCGACCGAAGCTTCGTCGCCGCAGGCGCGCCAAGAGGCGATCCGTCTGGGTTATGCCGCCTGCATCGCCCTGCCGTTGGCCAACGACGCCCTCCCTTTCGGGGTGCTCACCTTGTATTCCCAACAGGCGGCCCCCTTCGGCCCCGAAGAGGTCGCCCTGCTCGAAGAGATGGCCGGCGACATGGCCTTCGGCATCGTCAACCTGCACACCAGCCAGCAGCGGGATCAGGCCCTGCTCGACAACCAGCGTTACCTGTCTCAAATACAAGCCAATTTAGAATCGACCATCCAGGCGATTTCAATGACGGTCGAAATGCGCGATCCCTATACGGCGGGGCACCAACGGCGGGTGACCGCGCTGGCTTGCGCCATCGCCGCCGATCTGGAGCTCGAACCCGAGCAGATCCATGGCCTGCGCATCGGCGCCGTCATCCACGACCTGGGCAAGATTCAGATCCCCGCCGAGATCTTGAGCAAACCGGGCAAACTCACCGAGTTGGAACGGAGCCTGATTCAGCAACATGCCCAAATCGGCTACAACATCCTCAAGGGGATCGACTTCCCCTGGCCGGTGGCCGACATGGTGTTGCAGCACCACGAACGGCTCGACGGTTCCGGTTACCCGAACGGTTTAAAGGGGAATCTCATCCTGCTGGAAGCCCGGATCATCGCGGTGGCCGACATCGTCGAGGCGATGGCCTCCCACCGCCCCTACCGCCCCTCGCTTGGAATCGAGGCGGCGCTGGAGGAGATCGCCCGCCAACGGGAGGATGGGCTGCTCGATCCCACCGTGGTCGATGTCTGCCTCACCTTGTTTCACGACAAGGGGTTTGTGCTGGGGGATTGAGGTTTTGGGGGGGAAGGAGTGGGGTGGGCGGTGGATGCGCCGCGCTTATCCATCCACAACACAAACGGGGGAACAAACCCTGGGGGGCGTGCCCTTTTGTGCTCTTCGTGAAGCCCCAAAACCAGGCAAACGCCGAATACAAGCCTCCTGCCTTTTTCAGCGACGTTTCGCAAAAATCAAAAGCTTCGGCGACGGGGTCGCCTCCTACGACAGCAGCGCTGGACCGCTCGGAAGCGCCGATTCAATCAGCGCTTCCCTAGGAGCCCGTCGGACTTACCGGTCCACCACCCCGCCCACCCCGCAGCGTCATCCCCGCGCAGGCAACGTGGTAGGAGCGCCGCCCTCGGCGCGATGCTCTTTCGGTGAGCGCGGTGGGATCCCCCGGAGACCGGCCCCCTACGCCGGGGATGGGGGCGGTGGGGCAAGCGTGGGGGGCGTTGCTGCTGCGGCCCTCACCCTAACCCTCTCCCCTGAGGGGCGAGGGGACAGAAAGGCGGCGTGGTTGGCCCCGTAGGAGCGCCGCCCTCGGCGCGATGGTGTCTGAGGCAACGTGGTAGGAGCGCCGCCCCCGGCGCGATGGCGTCTGAGGCAACGTGGTAGGAGCGCCGCCCTCGGCGCGATGGCGTTCCTTGCAAAATCAGCAGAGCTTCGGCGACTTAGGTCGCCTCCTACGACAGCGCTATTTTGGCATCCCATCCCTGGGTCGCTCGGAAGCGCGATTCAATCAGCGCTTTCCTAGGCCACCTCCACCCGATTACGTCCCCGTTTTTTGGCCTCGTACAAGAAGGCATCGGCCCGCACCAGCACGTCGTCCAGGTCGTCCTTCTCCCTGAACTGGGCCACCCCCAGGCTGATCGTCACCGCACCCCCTTCGGCGTCCAACGTCGCTGCCGCCACCTCCCCCCGCAACCGCTCGGCCAACAGGGCTGCCGCCTGGGCGTCGGTGTCGGGCAGCAGCAAGACGAATTCATCCCCCCCCAAACGGCCACACAGATCGTTTTCGCGCAGCGCCGACCGGCAGATTTCGGCCACCCCCTGCAAAATCCGGTCGCCCGCCAGATGCCCCCCCCGGTCGTTGGCCTCTTTGAATAGATCGATGTCGAACAGCACCAAGCTCAAGGGGGGGTGGTGGCGTTGCCAGCGACCGACCTCCCTGGCTGCCCCCTCCAGAAACCCCCGACGGTTGACCAACCCGGTCAGGGGATCGGTGGTCGCCTGCATCCGCAACTCCTGCTCGGCCGCCTTGCGTTCGCTGATGTCGGTCAGGCTGGTCATCAACGCCGGCGCTCCCAGGTGGGTGGTGCCGAAAACCGAGGCCAGCACCGTAAGGATGCGACCGTCCGCCGTGCGCAGCCGCAGCTCGTAGCCGTTCAGTCGCCCCCCCGAACGCTCCACCGCCTGGATCAACAAGGCCCGTTCCTCGGCGTCGGCATAACAATCCAAGGTGCTTTTGCCCAGCACCTCGTCCCGGGATTGACCGGCCAAATCGAGAAAACCTTGGTTCACCTCAAGCACCCGCCCGTCGTTGAAATCCGAGAGAATCAACGGCACCGGCGCCCCCTGGAACAGGGCCCGAAAGTTGGCCTCGCTCTCCTCCAACAAACGGTGGGTCGCCAAACGCTGCCGCCCCTCCTCGGCCAAACGTCGATTGGCCTCGTGTAGATCCCGCTTTTGCAAAAACTCCCGGCGCCGATTGAGGTTCAGGCTGTGCAGGATGTAGATGCCGTAGGCCTGCAAGACCACGAAGACCAGAACGACGTGGAGCAGCTCGTGCAGGGGGGGGTGTTGCAACCAGCGGTCCTCGGCCAGGAAGGCGACCGAAGCGGTCAGCGCCAGCGCCACCGTGTAGAGAAAACGGCCCGGCGCCAGCAGCAGGATCGCCAGCAGCACCGCCAGCGCCGTCAGGGCAGCCAGCGAAAACCCCTCCCCCCGCACCGGCAAAATAGCGAGAAAGCCCCCCACCAGCACCGCCTCCCCCAACACCACCGCCAGATCGAGCCGGACAGGGGTGGCGTTGCGGGCCAGCCAGCGCCCGGCGCTCCACAATCCAAAAATCATCGAACAGCGGATGAGCAGCGCCACGAAGAAGGGGAGGGTCGCCCCCATGGTGACAAAATCGACCGGAACGAAGGCCACGAGAATGGCGATGCCGATCCAAATGGCGTGGACCGTCCACCGGGTTTCAAACGCGAGGGAGGCGGCGCGAAACTCGGCCTCCAGCGCCCGGTTTGAAAACTCGGCGCTCCACCACTCGATGCGGGGTGTATCGTCTTGGTGCACGGGGGCTCCAGGGTGGGTCGTCATGTGCCCGAGGGTTTCGTCCGCCGGGTGGCGGGGGCGCTCCAGGGATCCTCGGGCCAGGGGTGTTTCGGGTAGCGACCGCGCAGATCCTTGCGTACTTCGCCGTAGCCATGATTCCAGAAACTGGGCAAATCCCGTGTGACCGCCACAGGACGGCGGGCGGGCGACAGCAGATGGATCGTCACCGCCACCCGCCCCCCCGCCACCGTCGGGGTTTGGCTGGCCCCGAACATCTCTTGCAGCTTCACCGCCAGTACCACCCCCTCGGCGGTGTAATCCAGGGCGATGCGCGACCCGGAGGGGACGGTGACATGGGTCGGGGCCAGTTCGTCGAGCTGACGCGCCAGATTCCAGAGGAGCAACCCCCGCAGCGCTTGGTCGAGGTCGATCTTTTTAAGGCGGTCGAGACGGCGCATCCCGGCGCACCAGGGGGCGAGCCAAACGTCAAGCCCCGCCAGCAGCGCCTCGTCGTCGACCGCAGGCCAGGGGTCGCCCAGCACCCGGTGCAGCAGGTCGAGCCGCCCCCGCAGCCGCTCGCTGTCGCGGTCCCAGGGTAGGCAGCCCAATCCCACCTCGCGGATGCCGACCATCAGGGCGGCGGCAATCGCCTCGGGGTCGACCTGCCCCTCCCCGCTCAAGGGGCGCTCTTCTAAAATCAGGCTGCCCAGACGGCGACTCCAGCGGGCGACCACCCCCTGCTGGCGGCTGTCCCAGGCGACCTCCTCCCCCTGCTCGATGCGGTCGCCGCAAGCACGCTCCAGCCCCGCCCGGTCGAGCCTTGCCCCCAAGCGGATACGGGCCTGTTTGCGGTTGCCGTCCAGGTCGGCGGCAACGATCAGCTCGCTCCCCAGCCCCTCGTCCCGCTCGTCGAAAAACCCCTCGCCCCCCCCGGAGAGCCGATAGCGCGTGCGGCTGCCGGGGCGCAGCAGGCCGATGCGGTCGGGGTAGGCTAGGGCGAGGAGGAGGCCGACATTTTCGGCCAACGGCCTTTGCTTTTCTTCAGCCTCCGCACGTTCTTCGCGTGAAGCGGCTTTGGGGGGGGCTTCGCTGAGGTCGGCCAACCTCCGCATTTGCCGAGCGCTTTGCACCGCCTTGGCGGCCCGCCCCCGGTCCAGGCCGGGAATCTCGGGGTGGCGTTCGCTGCGCAGTCGCGGCAGCAGGGCGAGGTGGCGGGTCAGGTCGACCTCGCGGCTGCCGGGCAGCAGCAGCCCCCCCTCCTCCAGCACGGCGGCCAGGTCGCAGGCCGACGCCCCCAGCCCCAGAAAATCCCCCTTGAGGACCATATGGGCCAAACGGGGATGCAGCGGCAAACGGCTGGCCGCCGCGCCGTGGGGGGTGATGGCGCCGCTGGGGTCGAGCATTTCAAGCTGGCGCAACAGCTCGCGCGCTTGAGCCACCGCCCCGGCAGAGGGGGGATCGAGCAAGGCCAGATCGGCGGGGGAGCCGACCCCCCAGCGGGCCAGTTCGAGCATGAAACCGGTCAGATCGGCGCTTTGAATCTCGGGGGTGGCGAAGGGGGGGAGCCCCGCCTGGGCGCTGGCGTGCCACAGCCGGTAGCAGACCCCCGGCGCCATGCGACCCGCCCGCCCCTGCCGCTGCGCGCTGGCCGCCTGCGACACCGAAACGGTAACCAGCCGGGTCATGCCGCTGGCGGGGTCGAATCGGGCCTGGCGGGTCAGCCCGGCGTCGATCACCCCCCGCACCCCCTCGATGGTCAGCGAGGTTTCGGCAATCGCGGTGGCCAGCACCACCTTGCGGATGCCGGGGGGGGCCGGTTCGATGGCCCGTTGCTGCGCCTCGTCGGGGAGAGAGCCGTGCAGCGGCAGCACCTGCACCTGCTCGGGCAAGCCATCGTGCAGCGCCCGCTGCACGGCGCGGATTTCAGCCATCCCCGGCAGAAACACCAAGAGGCTCCCCGGCTCTTGGGCCAGCGCTCGGCGCACCGCCGTCGCCGTTGCTCCAGCCAGATCGGGCTTGCCCCAGCGGTCTTGGCCGGGGGGGCCAAGGTAGTGGGTTTCGACCGGGAAGGCGCGCCCCTGGCTGGTCAACACCGGCGCCCCCCCCATCAGGGCGGCGACCCGGTCGCCGTCCAGGGTCGCCGACATCACCAAAATTCGTAGGTCGGGACGCAGCGCCGATTGCGATTCCAGCGCCAGCGCCAGCCCCAGGTCGGCATCGAGGGAGCGTTCGTGGAATTCATCAAAGAGGATGGCGGCCACCCCGCTCAATTCGGGGTCTTCTTGGATCATCCGGGTCAGGATCGATTCGGTGACCACCTCAATCCGGGTGATCCGGCTCACCTTGGTTTCAAGCCGGATGCGGTAGCCGACCGTCTGGCCGACCACCTCCCCCAGGGTTTGGGCCATGCGGCGGGCGGCAGCCCGCACCGCCAAGCGGCGCGGTTCGAGCATGAGGATCCTCCCCCCCGCCGCCCAAGGCTGATCGAGCAGCGCCAGGGGAACCCGGGTCGTCTTGCCCGCGCCGGGGGGGGCTTGCAACACCGCCACGGGGGCGGCGCGCAACACGGCGAGCAGTTCGGGGAGGAGCGATTCGATGGGCAGGGGGGAATGAGGGCTCACGAGGGGGTCCGATGTGCGGCGAGCCAGGCCCCGAATGGCTCCTCTTGCAGCGGCTGGGAATAGAGCACCCCCTGCAAAAACCGGCACCCCTTGCCCAGCAGCCAATCGCGTTGGGGAGCGGTTTCGACCCCCTCGGCGTGGACTTCAAGCCCCAGGGCCTGCCCCATGGCGACGATGGCGGCCACCAGGGGGCGGTTGGGGTTGTCGCCCTCCAGTTGGGCGGTGAAAGAGCGGTCGATCTTCAAGACATCGAAGGGGTAGTGGCTCAGGTAGGCCAGGGATGAAAACCCGGTACCAAAGTCGTCGAGTGACAGCCGCACCCCCATCTTCTTAAGGGTGTCGAGCATATTTTTGGCCCGGACATCGTCTTGAATCAGCAGGCTTTCGGTGATTTCGAGTTCGAGCTGATCGGGGGCGATCCCCGAATGGGCCAGCGCCTGCTCCACCACCTCGATCAGATCCTCCGAGGCGAACTGTCCCCCCGAGATGTTCACCGCCACCCGTAGCCCCGTGCCGCCCCCCTCTTGCCAGCGCCGCACCTGTTGGCAGGCCTCCATCAAGGCCCAGGCCCCCAAAGGGACGATGAGGCCACTCTCTTCGGCCAGCGGGATGAAACGGTCGGGCATCGTCAGCCCCGACGCCCCGTAATTCCAGCGCATCAGCGCCTCGGCCCCGACGCAGCGCCCGGCTGCGTCGATCACCGGCTGGTAATGCAGGGCGATCTCCCCCCGCTCCAGCGCAAACCGCAGCCGCTCCCCCAGGCCGATCCGCTCCAGGGTCTCTTGATCCAAGGTGGCATCAAAGAGGTGAAACTCCCTGCCGCCCCGCTGTTTGACCCGGCGCAGCGCCGCCCCGGCGTTGCGGATCAAGCTTTCGGCATCGCGACCGTGTTCGGGGGCGACCGCGACCCCGACGCTGACCCCGATGGGGTAGGTGCGCCCCTGCCAGGTCAGGGGAGGCGCCAGGGCATCGAGGATGCGCTGCGCCAGATGTTCGGGGGCGGGGTGCTCGATCACCGGGCAGACCACCATGAACGCGTCACCGCCGGTACGGGCCACCGTGTCGCCCTCGCGCACCACCGCCGACAACCGCTGGGCCACCTGAACGATCAGGGCGTCGCAGCCGGTGTGACCCACCACGTCGAGCATGCGGCGAAAGCGGTCCAGATCGACCACCATCACCGCCGTGCCGTGCCACTCCCGATGCCCCAGCTCCAGCGCCTGGGTCAACCGATCCAGGGCCAAATTGCGGTTGGGCAGTTGGGTCAGGGGGTCGTATTGGGCATGCCGCAGGATCTGCCGCTCCAAATCCTTACGCTGGGTGACATCCTCTTGAACCACCACGAAGTGGCTGATGGGGCCATCCCCCTCGCGGATCGGGGCGACGGTGGTGTGGCCCCAGTAGAGACCGCCCCCCTTGGTCCGCCCCGACAGTTCCCCCCGCCAATCCTCACCCGCGCAGGCGGTCTGCCACATCGTCTGGAAGTCCCCCTCCCCCGGCTGCGTTTGCAGCGCCTCCAAGCTCTGCCCCCGCAGCTCGTCCGGGCTATAGCCGCTGGTCATTTCAAAGCGGGGGTTGAGGTATTCGATCTTGCCCTGGGGGTCGGCGATGACCACGGCGCAGGGGCTGAGCTCCACGGCTTTAGAAAACAGCCGCAAACGCTGCTCGGCGTCGCGGTGCAGGTTTTGTAGATGTTGCCGCTCCAGCCTTGAGGCGAGCAGGCTGGCGACCACCTCAAGGTAGGCCCGCTGCCCCGCATCGGGGATGCGCCCCCCCTCCTGGCCAAAACCGGCGCAGTACAGGGCGCCAAGGGGCCCCTTAGAGGTGCGGACGGGGGTAACCGCGAGGGTACGCAGCCCCAGGGGGGCGACAAGGTGGGGGTCGATGCGGGGATCGCTGGCGGCATCGGCCACCAGTACCGGTTCATTGGCCGAGAGGGCCGCTTTCAGCAGGGGGAGGCCACCGATGGGAGGCTGAACGGGCTCGGCGCGGATCGCCTCGGCATACGTTCCGCAGCTACCAAGCCACTCGACCGCGTCGGGGTCGTTCGGGTCGGGCCGATAGAGCCAGATAGAGGAAAAACCGCACTCCGACGCGATGCCCTGGTGGGCGGCGGCCAGTATGGCATCCAGCCCTTGCGCCCGATCCAACGCGTGGATGAGTTCTTGAAGCGTTCGTTGGGGGATTGCCATAACCAGAAGAGACCTTTTGGATCGTCACAAAAAAATCGCCCGCCCCCCGACGGTCGTGCGTGTTCTTTAAGAAAACGCGGATTCAAGGCATCCTGCCTTGAATCCGCGCGCTTCGCAAAAACCAAAAGCAGAGCTTCGGCGACGGGGTCGCCTCCTACGACGGCGCACCCTGTTGGCGGCCCATCCCTGGGCGGCCCGGAAGCGCTATTGAATCCGTGCGCTTCGCAAAAACCAAAAGCGGGGCTTCGGCGACGGGGTCGCCTCCTACGACAGCGCACTCTGTTGGCGGCCCATCCCTGGGCGGCTCGGAAGCGCTATTGAATCCGTGCGCTTCGCAAAAACCAAAAGCAGAGCTTCGGCGACGGGGTCGCCTCCTACGACAGTGCACCCTGTTGGCGGCCCATCCCTGGGCGGCCCGCCCCCTTGTTGGGCCGTTCACCCTCTATGTGGGGCCGATCCGCCCCCGCCACCACGCCGCCAAGTCGGTTGCTGGCATCGGCGTGGCGAACAGGAACCCCTGCATCAGGGTGCAGCCCCGCTGACGCAACCAATCGCGCTGCGCCTCGGTTTCGACCCCCTCCCCCACCACCGTCAGCCCCAACGCCCGCCCCATGGCGATGATCGCCCCGACCAACGCCTGGCTTTCACTTTCGTGCAGGTCGCGGATGAAGGCCTGGTCGATCTTGAGCTGATCGAAGGGGAAGCGTTTGAGGTACGACAACGACGAATACCCGGTGCCGAAGTCGTCCAGCGCCGCCCGCACCCCCATTGCCTTCAGGCGGCCCAGCACCGAGCGCACCAGCGGGGCGTCGGTCATCAACAGGGTTTCGGTGATTTCGAGTTCGAGCAGGTCGGGGTCGATGGCGGCGGCGTTCAAGACCCGCTGCACCGTTTCGGGCAGATTGCCCGCGGCGAACTGGCGCCACGACACGTTGACCGAGACCCGAAAAGGGGGCAGCCCCTGGGTTTGCCAGACGGCGATGTCGCGACAGGCTTGCTCCAGCGCCCAGGTTCCCAGTGGCAGAATCAAACCGGTCTCTTCGGCCAGGGGGATGAAGCGTTCTGGCTGAACCGCCCCCAAATCGGGGGAGGTCCAACGCATCAGTGCCTCAGCCCCAACCGGAATCCCCTGGGCATCGACAAGGGGTTGGTAATGCAGGGCGATCTCCCCCCGCTCCTGGGCATGGCGCAGCAGCCCCTCCATGTCGAGCCGCTCTTTGGCCCGGCGATTCATCTCGGGCTGAAAGAAGCGAATCGTGTTGCCCCCCTGCTCCTTGGCGCCGTACATGGCGGCGTCGGCGTTGCGCAGCAGGGTGTGGGGATCCAAGCCGTCGGCGGGGGCCAGGGTGATTCCGAGGCTGGCGGTGACGAAGACCTCCCGCCCCTCGATCAAAAAGGGGCGACCCAGCGCCCGCAGCACCTTGGCGGCAACCCGCTCGGCGGCGGTGGCCTCGTAAACCCCGGAGAGGATGAGCAGAAATTCATCCCCCCCCAGCCGCGCCACCGTGTCCCCCTCCCACACCGCCTCGCGCAGACACTGGGCCACCTGCACCAGCAGCTCATCGCCCCGCCCGTGGCCGAGGGTGTCGTTGATGGTTTTGAAGCGATCCAGGTCGAGGATCGCCACCGCGACCCCCCCCTTGTGGCGATGGGCCAGGTTCAGCGCCTGATCGAGCCGGTCGATGGCGAGCACCCGGTTGGGCAGGTCGGTCAGGGTGTCGAACTGGCTTTGGCGCAGCAGCCGCTCCTCGAAGCTTTTGCGCTCGGTGATGTCTTCAATCAGCCAAAGCCAGTGACTCAGCGTCCCCCCCTCCCTCCGCACCGGCGACAGGGTGACCGCCCCCCAAACAAACCCGCCCCTCCCCTTGGTCAAGTGCAACTCCCCCCGCCACTCCACCCCCTGATCGAGGGCCCGACGCACCCCCTTGAGCGCCTCGGGGGCGCTGCGACCCGATTCCCAATCGAGGGGGCTTTCATCTTCGGCGGGGGCGGTGTGGCCGAGCAGCGTGGCCAGGGGGGGATTAAGGTATTCGACCGAGCCGTCGGCCCCGGCAACGGCGACCGCCACCGGGCTTTGCTCCACCGCTTGAAACAACAGCGCCAGACGGGCCTCGCGCTGGGAGCGCTCTTGCAGCAGCCGCACCCGATCCAGGGTGATGGCGATGTGGCTGGCCACCGCATCGAGAAAGTCGAGTTGCTCCCGGCTGGGCACCATCACCCCCTCGTCGCCGAATGAGCCGGTCCCCAGGGTGCCCAAATTGCGGTCGAACAACCGGATGGGGACGTTGACGATGGTGCGATTGCCCAGGGCGGCAACGATCTCTTTGTTGGTGCGAGGATCGGTTCGGGCATCCTCGACCAGGACGATCCCCTTGCCCGAGACGACCTCCTCCAAAAAGGGATCCCCTTCGATGTGCAAGATCGGCACCTCGGTGGCGATCGCATTGGCGGCGGAGCCCTGAATGGTGATGAGGGTGTACTGACTGGGGGGGGTGAAAAGGTAGACCCAGGTGGTCTGGTAACCGACCACCTCACGCACCGTATCGCGGGCGGCGGCCAACACGTCGGCGTAGGTCTCGGCCAATTCGAGCCGCTTGCTCAAGGCGAGCAGGGCGGTGAGCTGGGCTTTGGAGGGGGGTGGGGTCATGGCGGCAACGCTCGCGGGGAAGGGGGCCCCTATGTACAAAGGGTGGCCCACCTTGGCCGACAGATGACGTTGGCGCCAAACGTTTGGAACTGCAACCGAAAGGTCGCCGATCCCTTTTGGAGACGCACCAAGTGTCGACAACCTCGCCCCGATACCGCCACCATGACTGCATGGAATTGTGATCCGGAACCCAGGAGGCTCCATGGAACGTCTGCGCGTCCCCGCCGCACTTGCCGTCGTCGCGATCGCCCTGTGCGGCTTACTGGTCGCGGCCAGCCTCTGGACCGCCCACGAAATCGCCGCCACCCCCGCCCCCACCCATGTTGCCGTTACCCCCGAGGGGGAGCTGGCGATCTTGGTGGGCAACCGGCTTTTCATCGGCCGCGAGCAGCTACGCGCCATCGTCGACCTGGCCCCCATGGGAGCCGACACCGATCCGGGCGGCATCCATTTTTTACCCAGTGGCGAGCTGCTGTTGCACCAGCGCCAGGCGACCCCCTGGTGGCACCGTTGGCGGCTGCCTAGCGGCAACAATGTTGCGCCAGGAAACGGCTCCCTGGCCCGCTGCGACCTCCCCGTTCACACCTGTCGAGCCTTTGCCCCCAACGTGGCTCTGCCCGACGCCCCCTTGTGGTTCGAGAACGATCCACACGACGAAATCCTTTATCTCTCCTCACCCGAGGCCTGGTACATCGCGGCCATCGACGGTACTGGCCACGTAACGCCCCTACAGGACCAAACCCCTTTCGTCGAGGCGACACTCCATCGCCAAGGGGGAATGCTGCTCGACCCCCATCTCGATACACGTTTCCCCCTCCCTCTGACCATCGCCGAAGAGGGTGATCCAAGTTTGGAAACCATCCACACACGGCACCACCGGGAGGGAAGCAACGTGATCTGGATTTTGCGTGCAGTCCAGACCGATGCAGCCCGGTGGGTGTTGACCAAAGGGGAGGGAATGCGGGGTGGGCCGGTGCTGCGTCTGGAGCGGAATGGGAACCGCCTGAGCATGCTCGAATTGCCCCAAAGGAGCGATCCGGTCGATCTGACGCTGTACGACGACCAGATTGTCGTGGTCGATGCCGGTTTGCGCCGGGTCGCACGTTTCGATCTCGATGGCCATCGGCTTCCCGATCTGAATTGGCCCGAACTCGATGCACGCTTGAGCCAGGCCAGGGAACGGGCCGAGACGCTGAACGAACGGGCTGAAAAGATCCCGCTGGGATTTGTGGTACTGATGCTGGGGTTGATGGTGTGGGGGGCAAGGCAAGCCACCCATGGTCGGGGCAATGAGGCTTCCACCTCGAACCGGGAAGGAGCTCCCGCCCCAGGTCGGAACAGGGTGCTCTGGGTCGCGGTGGCCACCCTGGCGGGGCTGGTGGTGGTCGCAGGATTGCTGCTGCTGGCGGTACAGGATCTGCACATCGAGATCATGAGCCCCCTGGGGGTGGCGATGGGGCTGGTCCTGCTTTTGGGATTGTTGCTCTTCGCCTGGATGACGACGTTGCAAGGCACACCTTCTCGCCCACCTACCCCAGCCCCACAACAGCCTGCACCTCTACCGGATCTCGACGACCCCAACATTGCGTGGATTCAGACCAATCCGACGGTACAACGGCTGCGTGAAACCTTACTGGTCACCCTCCTCCTTGCCGCCGCCGGCTTGCCCTGGTTGTGGCGCCATTTCATCGGCGATCCGATGCCGGACGAAACGAATGCCTTTTTGATGCTGAGTCTCACGGGGGCGTTGATGCCTTTCTTTCTGGGCAACCGGCATCGCCACCGGATTGGCATCAAGGGCAACACGATTCTTCTGGACCAAGGAAAAAAAAACGCCGCGTCGCCCTTACGGCAGATCCGTTTCAACGGCTCCTCCATCCAAGTCGACAACCTCCATACCCAACTGGGGCAATACAACGCCCATGACATCGACCGGCATCTGCGCCCCAAACTCTCCCTGGCCATTTGGGTTCCCTATTGGGAGCTGCAAAAGCTATGGTGGCGCGACGAGGGGCTGTGGCTGACGGTGGGGTTGATCGTCGTGGTGATCGCGGGAATCAAGTTGATTTGAATATTCAAGCGGCCCACCAGCGCCTCTTAAGATCAAGGAGTCATCATGGATCAAATCAAAGTCACCCCCGCCCTGGCCGCCGTCGTCATCGCCTTTTCGCTGCTGCTCTTCGGCCTGAAGTTCTGGGCCGACGGTGAGGCCTTCGGCACCGACGCCCCGACCAACATCGTGGTCACCCCCGCAGGGGATCTGGCGGTGGTGGTGGGGCACGAAATGCTGGTCGGCACCCCCGACAAGGTGGAGACGATCTACGACCTGAGCGACTTCGGCGCCCCTTTCGTGTTGGGCGATGTGCGCTTCTTCCCCAATGGCGAACTGCTCATCCGCCAGGGGGAAGACGTGCGCTCGTTCATGCACAACCTGCGCGCCTACGGGCGGGACGACCACAGGGGAGAGGCCGTCCTCGAAGAGGTCGGGACGTTGGCACGCTGCAATCTGACCACCAAGGATTGCCGCCCCGTCGCCCCGAACCTGCGCTTCCCCACCTCCCCCTTTTGGGTCGAGATCGACCCTAAAGACGAAACCCTCTTTGTTTCGGCCCCCGAAGAGCACCGCATCTTCAAATATGCCCCCGACGGGACGCTGTTGGCGATGCAGGATCGGGGGCTGGCCTTCCCCAACCAGCTGCTGCTGCGCGATGGCAAGCTCTACAACGCCAACACCAACTACAACGAGATCGCCATCCTCGATCCGTCGACCCAGGGGTTCGGCAAAAAGCTGCAAACGGTGTCGGTCAAAGGGCTGGTCCCCACGCTGGACGATTTTACCGGGGTGATCTGGACCCTGGGGTTGGCGCCGGTAGGGGATGAATGGTGGGTGCTGGTCAAAGGAGACGGTATGGTGGGGGGGCCGATCCTGCGCTTCGACCAAGACTGGAAATTCCTCGCCCCCATCGAGCTGCCCGAACGAAGCGACACCATGGCCCTGACAGTATTCGGGGATCGGGTGGTGGTGGCCGACATCGAGCTGCGTCGGGTGCTGCAATTCCGCCCCGATGGGGCTGCGCTTCCCGATCTTGCCTGGCCGGAGCTGACCGCCCGGCTCAAGGCGGCCCAGGCGCGTAACGCCTTCTACAACATGGTCGGCAGCAACATCCTCTTTGGTTTTGTGCTGCTCTTTTTGGGGTTGCTGCTCTGGGCCATAAAACAGAAACGGGCGATGGAGGCAGCGGCGGGGGCAGTGGGAACCGTTGGCCCCCCCCAGCCCATCCCCGCCCTTGCCGAAAAGGTCACCCTTGGGTCCAGCATTTGGCTGGCTTTGGTGGTCGTGATTGCCTGGATGATCGGGGTTTTGAATCTCATCGGTTTGTTGACGGTTCTGTTTGTGTACTTCCTGATCGATCAATCCAGCACCATCTTGAACTGGGTGTCCGCTCTTGCTGCCCTTCGAGTCGTTTTCTTCTTTTGGCTTGGTTCCAAAGTGCTCAAGCGGATTGAAAAACGGCAGCAACAACCTACCCCCCCTGCGCCCCGTGCCACCATCGAAGACCCTAGGTCTCGGCAAGGGCGCGCTCTGGGCCACTTTGGTCAAAAAGCCCAAGGGTACTTCCTGGCATTTGCCGTTCTCGGTCTGACCATCTTGGCGGCAACTCGGCTCCCCGATCTGGGGGAAAACGGCCCCTATTTCATCGTGGGGGGGGCCATTGTTTCCCTGCTCATCTTCTGGATGACCCATCGCAGAAGCCACCACTTGGCGTCCAAAGACCAGACCGCAGCCCACCCCCAACCCGGCACGACCGGTTTTTATTGGATCGGCATCGAAACTTGGCAAAGGCGCCTGCGTTTCGGCGTCGCAACGGGATTATTTCTGGTATGGGCGTGGATTTGGGCCTGGCTAGGCATCGTCGAGGTAACCCGTACGACCCCCGTCGGCCACCACGAAATCCCCCTGATGGCTCTGGCCATCTCAACCTTGATTTTTGCCACGCACTTCTTCAAAACCGCCCTCTATCGCCTCGGCGTCGGCGACGGCCAGGTGGTCATGCTTCACCCCTGGAACCGCACCTCGGTCGCCGACTTCGACCAAATCATTTTGAGCGATCAGGCGATCCAGGTGGGGGACGGCCACATCCACCTGGGGCTCTTCCCCTGGCAAGAGATCGCCCGCCACCTGATGCCCAAAATGGCCCGCGCCAAACGGGTCCCCCACCGTGAAATGCGGCGGCTGTGGTGGCGCGACAACGGGGTGGAGGTGATGTTGATGCTCGCCCTGGGGCTGGGCGGATTGCTGCTGTTCGCGGTGTATTGAGATGTCGACAACATTCGTCACCCGAGAGCTGCCATTCTCATCCGGGTTCGGCATAACGGTGGTAATCGTCTGCCTGCTGCTGTTCGGAGCTCCCTTCTGGGCCAGCGATTCCCTCGACCACACCGCCACCCCGACCCAGGTGATGACCACCCCGGATGGGGCGCTGGCGGTGGTGCTCGGTCACGAGCTGCTGCTCGGCAGGGATCGGGTCGACACCCTCATCGATCTGGAGGAGCTTGGTCTCTACAGCTCGCCGCCCGGCATGACCTTTTTGCCCGACGGCGATTTACTGGTCCGTCCGGGAACCGGTTCCATCGCCCGCTGCGACCTGACGAGTCGCGTCTGCCGCCCCGTTGCGGGCAACCTGCCCCTCACCACCGACCCTTGCTGGATCGACCGCGACAGCGACGGCACCCTCTACCTCTCCTCCCCCGACGCGGAGCGCATCCTGGCGGTCGATCTCTCCGGGCAATACCGGCGGCTGACCGATCAATCCCCGTTCGTCCCCCGGCAGTTTCTACTCAAGGAGTGGGGGCTGCTTGACCCTGCAAGCGGCGACTGGACCGCACTCCCTCCGTACCTGAGCACCGGGGCCTTCGCCTTGCAGCCCCTGCCCAGCGACGGGGGTTCGCGTCCCCTGTGGGTGTTGCAAACGCTCAAGGTGGATGGGGGATGGTGGGTGCTGTTCAAGGGGCGGGACAAACTCGGGGGGACGATCCTGCGTTTCGACGAAGACTGGAGCCGCCCCAAGGCCATCATCCTCTCCGCCCCGGTGGCGATGACCTTGTTCGAGGGGCGGGTGGTGGTCGCCGACATCGGCCGCCGTCAGGTGCTGCAATTCCTGCCCAACGGCCACCCCTTGCCCGATCTGGCTTGGCCCGAGTTGCAAGTACGGCAGGCCGCTGCCGACGACCAATCCGAAAGCCTTCACAAGCTGATCTCGGTACTCCCATTCGGGGTGATCGGGATCGTCATCACCCTGCTGTTCATCGCCCTGGCCTCGCCCGAATTGCCCAAGGGGTTGTTCGATTCACCCCCTTCGCGATGGGCCCTTGAGGAACAAAGGAACCGGGATGACTCCCAGCTCTTCGTCATCGGTGTGGTCGCCCTGATTTTCTTCCCTCTCATGCTCTTCCTGCTCACCCGCTTCGTTGTTGTGCCCCCCCCGATTGCCCTTGCCCTGGTCGCCCTGCCCATTTTGGTGGGGATGGGGGTGCTGCTGTATCGCTACAAGCACGCCCAGAACCCCGCCACTCCCAACCCAGAACCCAACATGGCCCAGGTCTATACCCAGATTCAGGGCTTCTATTATTCGGCCTTCGGAACAGGGCTGTTGCTGGTGCTGGCGGGGGCGGCGTGGTGGGCGCAGGTATGGCAGGCGATGGCGTGGTTGGGGGCGGGCGCCGCGTTGCTGCTGGTTCCGACCGTGGCGTTGCGTCTGCGTCTGGGCACCATCGCCGCCGATCTGCCCCCTGTTGCCGTGGAACCCGAAGAACCTACCGATCCCCGCCTCGCCGATCCATCCATCGTTTGGATCGAATTGCCCCGTTGGGAGCGGGAGATACGGCAGGCGAGCAACGGACTGTATTTCGTCTATTTTTTTCTGGTCTATCTGATCGCCAAACATGCATTCGGCTTTCGTTGGGGCGACATCCCCGGCATCGAATGGATTCTGTTTTTTGTGCTCATCCCCGCCGCATTGCTCATCGGCTCCCTCATCGGCGCCCGCCACGACCACCGCATCGGCGTCCGGGGACGCACCGTTTTACTCCACCAAAACGGCACGATAACCGAGGCCCCCATCGAACAGGTCTTCAGCAGCGGTCGGGCCATTCTGGTCGGCGATCTGCGTACCCCCTTGGACCTCTACCCCCCCGCGCAGATCGAGCGACACCTCCTTCCCCTGCTCGCTCGCGCCGCGCCCATCGCCCACCGCGAACTACAAAAACGGTGGTTCAACGAGCAATGGTCCATTTGGCTGCTTATTGGCTTTTGTTGGCTGGTAGGGATTGTCATGTTCTGGTTGGATGGGGGGATTCAATGAGGAAATCCAGCACGACTCCAATCA
>MNWR01000103.1:33278-33691 GCA_001872725.1 Proteobacteria bacterium CG1_02_64_396
TCTTAACAAAACCTACTGTCCAGTTTTTGGGGTCCACTTCAGAGAAAGTAGCCGAGAAAGTGGCTATAGATTTCTATTAATCATTTGTTTGTAAAAAATTATGGTAACTATTCAGCCCCACCCCCAAAAAAACACTTGACAAGGTTTTTTCAAGAAAATCCAGTCCTCGCCTTAATCTGCCGGGCGCCGCTCAAAAGGGTGTTTCCTGTGCCCCATAAGGCGCCCTAACCCTCGCCGATGTAGCGGCCACTACGGGGGGGTGTTGCGGGGCTCTTCAGGGCTGTGTGGCGGCTTTACGGCACGAAAAATCGACCCCAAAAACCGGTGTTATCATCGCCTCACGACAACCGATACGAGGTGAACCCCGGTGACCATCAACCGCATCGATGCCACGGCAGCGGTGGCACACGTTA
>MNWR01000104.1 GCA_001872725.1 Proteobacteria bacterium CG1_02_64_396
CCGTCCTGATCAGATTGCTAGCATTGTAGGAGAGGTTCGTAATCCCGGAGAGGTTGACTTTAAAGAGGGGATGACCCTTTTCGATTTAATCCAACACGCCGGGGGGCCGACCAACGACACTTATATGGGACGGTTGGAAATCAGCCGACTCAACCCCAAAGGAAGTGAAAACACTCGCCGCCTGATTGTCCTTTCCGACATCCAACCCATCTTGGAGGGAACGCGCCCCTCCCCGCGCTTGGAGCCCCAGGACATCGTCACCGTGTTCAGTGTAAAACGCTTCCGTCCTGATCAGATTGCTAGCATTGTAGGAGAGGTTCGTAATCCCGGAGAGGTTGACTTTAAAGAGGGGCTGACCCTTTTCGATTTAATCCAACACGCCGGGGGACCGACCAACGACACGTACATGGGACGGTTGGAAATCAGCCGACTCAATCCCAAAGGAAGTGAAAACACTCGCCGCCTGATTGTCCTTTCCGACATCCAACCCATCTTGGAGGGAACGCGCCCCTCCCCGCCCTTAGAACCTCAAGACATCGTCACATTATTCAATGTGAATCATTTCCGGCCTGCCCAAGTTGTCCGAATTTCGGGAGAGGTTCGTAATCCCGGGGAGGTTAACTTTAAAGAGGGGATGACCCTTTTCGATTTGGTCCAATTTGCCGGCGGCCCCACCAATGACACGTACATGGGACGGTTGGAAATCAGCCGTTTGAACCCCCCAGGCAGTCTCGAAGCACGTAGTCTTTTGAGCATTCCACGTTTGGCTGATCTATTGGCGGGAAAAGGGCCGAATCCCCCCCTCCAACCTCAAGACGACGTGAAAATCTACAACCGTGCCCATTTCGAGCCCGAAGCTTCGGTCGGTATTCAGGGCGAGGTACTCAACCCCGGCAACTTCACCCTTATGAAAGGGATGCGGTTGCTCGATCTTGTCTATGCTGCGGGCCTCAAACGATCCTCCTACCTCAAATCGGTGGAACTGGGACGTACTTGGTTCGATGGCACCGAAATGAAACACGAACGCCGTAATATCGATCTTGAATTGGTCATCAAGGGGGACGAAAGTGCCAACCCCCTGCTTCAGGCCCGCGATTATGTTGTCGTCCGTCCCATCCCCGACTGGAAGGAGGATCGGACGGTCACTCTGCGTGGCGAGATTGTCTTCCCTGGAACCTACCGACTGGATGACAACGAAACCCTCGCCCACCTTGTTGAACGTGCAGGTGGGTTTACCGACGCCGCTTACCTGCCGGGCGCCATCTTCAGCCGCCAAGCGGTCAAAGCCAGCGAAGAATCGCGCAAACAGGAACTGATTCGGCTACAGGAATCGATAATTGCCGCCGATCTGCAGCAAACCCAGGCCAGCAGCGTTGCAGGAAATGACGCCAGTGTGCTCGACAGCAGGATGGCCACCGCCAAGATGCTGATCGAACGACTCAAATCGACCCCCATGCTGGGACGGATTGTTCTGCAGTTGCACCAGGACGGCACCGTGGAGGGAAGTGTTCGGGATTTGCCCATGGAGGATGGCGATACCCTGTTTGTCCCAAGTAAACCGGCTCAGGTTGCCGTGCTCGGCGAGGTCTACAACCCCACCGCCTTTATGTGGGACGAAGACCTCGATGTCGGCGATTATCTTGCACTGGCCGGCGGCAACACCGAACAGGCCAATACCGATGGTATTTATGTGATTAAGGCCAACGGCTCGGTGATTTCGGCTCATAGTCGCTTTTTCGGCATCGAGGGTTATTCCTTGGCGCCGGGCGATACTGTTCTCGTTCCTCAACTCCTCCAGGAAGAATCCTTTGTTTCCCAGGCCCTACCTTGGTCGACCCTGATGTACAACATGGCGGTGGCGGCAAAGGTTCTACTCGGCTTCTAAACCACGATGGCAAAGAACACAAAAAAGGCCGGGAATCCCCAGCCTTTTTTGTGTCTTTTTTGTGTCTGTAAAATGGTTCGACTCAGCCCAAAACCTCGACCGCCGCTGGTACCTCCGCCTCTAAATAGCGCCGCATACGCTTGAGCCCCTGGACCTCGATCTGCCGCACTCGCTCGCGCGAAACCCCGAGTTCCTCGGCCAAATCGGCCAAACTGCGCGGATCGTCGCTGAGCACCCTTGCCTCAATCACCAACCGCTCACGCTCGGGCAGAACGGTCAGAGCCTGCGCGCCCCACTGGCGAAAACGGGCACCGTCGAGGGTCGCCATGACCTGGACTTCGGGGCCTGGACCTTCATCCTCAACCGTATCGAGCCAGCTCGCTGATCCATCTTGGGTCAGCGGGGCATCAAGGCTGTAATCGCCCCCGTGAACCCGGCCGTCGAAGGTCAAAACCTCGTCGACGCCGATCTTGTGCTCTTGGGCAATCTGAGCGGCGGTGTCGTAATCGAGTTCGGAGATCCGCCGCCGCGCCTTACGTAGAGCGATGAAGAGGCCGCGCTGCAAACGACTGGTACCGATCTTCACCAGCGACCACGATTTGAGCACGTATTCCTGAATGTTGGCCCGGATCCACCACATGGCGTAGGTGGCCAGCCTCACACCCTTGTCGGGGGAAAACTTCGCCACCGCCCGCATCAAACCGATGTTGCCCTCTTGTACCAGATCGGCCAGCTTCAGGCCGTACCCCTTGTATTTCAGCGCCACCTTAACCACCAGACGCAGATGGCTGGTCACCAGGGCGTGGGCCGCTTCAACCTCCCCTTGGTCGATCCAGCGTAGAGCTAGGTCGTGCTCCTGCTGCGCCGAGAGCATCGGGTAGGTGTGGACCTCTCGGATGTACTGGGCCAAACCGGCATCATGGGCCAATAAAGCTCGCATCAATTGCTCCTTGAACTGTTTTGGAACGACCTTACAGGGACCGCTCCCCCGATAACGCTGGCACTCAAAGAGCGGAAGTGCCAAATATAGTTCCTAAACCTGCTCCAGCAAGCGGCATAAGATTGCCTCGGATCGGGTTATCGCGTAGAAATACGGCCTTTTTTTCCAGGCCCCTTCAACCTTTGCAGGACCGAATCATGGACTTAATGCCCCACGTCATGACCACCTACTCCCGGATGCCGATTGCCCTGTCGCACGGCACGGGGTCGCGTGTCGTCGATACCCAAGGCAAGTCCTACCTCGACTTTTTATCGGGGCTGGCGGTAACCAATCTGGGGCATGCCCATCCGGCGGTCACCGAGGCGCTGCGGGAACAAGCGGGCAAGTTGCTGCATTGTTCCAACTTGTTCCAGATTCCGGTTCAGGAAGAGGTCGCCGAGCTGCTCTGTGCCAACAGCTTCGCCAGTCGGGTGTTTTTCGCCAACTCAGGAGCCGAGGCCAACGAAGCGGCACTGAAGATCGCCCGCAAATGGCACGCCCTTGAGGGGACCGGACGCAGCGATTTCATCACCTTCGTCGGCTCCTTCCACGGACGCACCCTGGCCACCGTCACCGCCACCGCTCAGCCAAAATACCAAGAGGGGTTTGGCCCCCTCATTCCCGGTTTCTCGTACGCCAAGTTCAACGATCTGTCCTCGGTCGAGGCGCTGATTACCCCCAAGACCGCCGCCATCATGGTTGAGCCGATCCAGGGGGAAGGAGGCGTGGTTCCTGCCACGCCTGAGTTCCTCAAGGGGCTGCGGGCCCTGTGCGACCAACACGGCATTTTGTTGATTTTCGATGAGGTCCAAGTCGGCATGGGGCGGACCGGGCGGATGTTTGCCCACCACCTGTACCAGGTGGAGCCCGACATCATGACCCTGGCCAAGGCGCTGGCCAACGGGGTTCCGGTCGGGGCGATGCTGGCCCGCGACCCCGTTGCCCGCGCCCTCACCCCTGGTACTCATGCCTCTACCTTCGGGGGCAATCCCTTGGCGATGGCGGGGGCCAAGGCGGTGCTTGAGGTCATGACCGCCCCCGGCTTTATGGATCAGGTGCAACGACAGGGGGAGGCGCTGCGCCAAACCCTGAAGTCGATGCAAACCCGCCATGCCGTGATTAAAGAGGTCCGCGGCGCCGGTTTCATCCAGGGCTTGGTCCTGGAGGTCTCCTGCGCCGAAGTGGTCTCGCTGTGCCTCAATCGAGGTCTTTTGCTCAACTGCGCCGCCGGTAACGTCGTGCGCATCCTGCCGCCGCTCACCCTGAGCGACGCCGAAATGGCCGAAGGGCTCGCCATCCTCGATCAAGTTCTTTCCGACCTTTTTTGAGGCGACACCCCTCTGCCGTACCCAAGGTTTTCCCATGGAACGTAATACAATGCCGTATCCCGATTTCGACCGGACGAAACATCTCCTCACCGTAGCTGATCACCCCAAGGAGCAGGTTTTCCGCTGGATTGATCGTGGCATCGAACTGAAGAAGATGCGCCTTGAGGGGATCGAACACCGCCCCCTGGTCGGCAAGACTCTGGCGATGATCTTCGAGAAGGCCTCAACCCGGACCCGGGTCTCCTTTGAGGCGGGGATGCATCAGCTGGGGGGCCACGCCCTGTTCCTTTCGCCCAAGGATACCCAGCTGGGGCGAGGCGAACCGATTGAGGACACCGCCCGAGTCCTGTGCCGCATGGTCGACGGCATCATGATCCGCACCTTCGAACAAGAGACGGTGGAACGGATGGCCGCCTACTCCTCGGTGCCGGTGATTAATGGCCTGACCGATTTTGCCCACCCTTGCCAAATCCTGGCCGACTTGATGACCCTCAAAGAGCGGTTCGGCCACATCGACGATTTGGTGGTCAGCTGGGTCGGCGACGGCAACAACATGGCCCACTCCTGGATCTTCGCCGCCGCCCACCTCGGCTTCACCCTACGGCTGGCTACCCCCGAGGGGTTTGAACCCCAAGCGGAGGTCATGGCCTGGGGGCAGGAGCGCAATCCCTCGATTTTGCTGACGCGTGACCCTCTGGAGGCGGTGGCGGGAGCCCACGCGGTGACCACCGACGTTTGGGCCTCGATGGGACAAGAGGACGAAGAGGAGGAGCGGGCCAAGATTTTCGAGCTCTATCAGGTTGACGAAGAGGTCATGGAGCATGCCGGTAGCGACGCGGTGTTTCTGCACTGCCTGCCCGCCTACCGGGGCGACGAAGTGGCGGCGGCGGTGATCGACGGGCCGCAATCGCTGGTGTGGGACGAGGCCGAAAACCGGCTGCATGTGCAAAAGGCGGTGTTGGAAGATCTGATGGGGGGTAACCGCTAAGGAAGCGCTGATTTAATGGCGCTTCCGAGCAGCCCAGGGATGGGCCCCCAAAATGGCGCGCAGTCGTAGGAGGCGACCCCGTCGCCGAAGCGCTGCTGATTTTGCAAGCGAAGCCAAAACGGCGCCGCCTCAAGGCGCCTACTTTTGGTTTTGGCGCAGCGTGCCGATTCAAGGCAGGATGCCCTTAATCAGCGTTTCCCTAAGTTGTTCCTCGTTGAACGAGCACAAAAAAGGGCGCCCTTCGGCGCCCTTTTTTGTGCTGCCCCTTCCCTGCCCTACTCGGGCATGAAATCCCGGGCATTGAGTGCGCGCCCCGTTACCCCACGCGAAGCGGGGGAAAGCAAAAATCGGAAGATTGGCAAAATCTGCTCAGGGGGCGGATTGCGGTCGGGCATCTCGCCGGGGTAGGCCCGCTGCCGCATGTCGGTTTGGGTCGGTCCCGGATCGACCGCGTTGATCCGCACCTCGGTTTTTTCAAGCTCCTGCGCCCAAGTCTGGGTCAGCGACTCGACCCCGAATTTCGCCGCCGAATAGGCCCCCCACCATGCCCGCCCCTGCCGTCCCTGAGCGGCGCTGAGGTTCACGATGCTGGCCCAAGGGGCCTTTCTCAGCAACGGCATCAATACCCGGGTCATGGCAAAGGTGCCGGTGAGGTTCACATCGATCACCCGCCGCCAGTTCGCCAAATCGGTCCATTCAAGCGCCGTCATCGGCCCGAGCGCCGCCGCGGCATTCACCAAACCGTTAATCTGTGGGTGAAGCTGGCCGATGGCATCGGCGACCGCCACCAGCTTTTCGTGATCGCCCAGGTCGACATCGACCGCCACCGCCTGACCGCCGAACCCCTCGATGATGTCGAGCACCGCTTCGAGGCCCGCCCGTTTCTTCGCGACCAACACCACCGAAGCGCCCCGGCGTGCCAGATCCAGCGCAATCGCCCGACCGATGCCGCGCGAGGCGCCGGTCACAACAAACGCACCCCCCTCCAGACGCTCGTCGGGACCGGGGATGTGCCATTGGGGGTCGAAGGTGGTGGTGGTCACGTCTCAAGCCTCGTCTTCGTCGTGGTGGTTATGGTTATGCTCGCGGGTCAGTCGCAGCTCTTTTTGCAGGTAGGCGCCGCGTCGCATCAACAAAACGATCAAAATCAACATCAGTCCGCTCTGGATCAGGATCAAATACAGCGCCGCATGGCTGGCCGACTTGGCCAGCAGAGCTCCAAGTCCCAAGGCCAGTGCCATCAGCCAGATGATCCCCACCGTCGCCAGCCGGGAGAAACCCAGGGCGTTGACCCGATGGTGCAGATGGTCCTGGCCGGTGTAGGCGATCCATTCGTGGAAGTTGTGGATCAAATTGCGGTGAATGCGCGAAACGGTGGTGTAGAGGATGTCAAACAGAGGCAGCGCCAGAATCAGCAGAGGGGGCAGATAGGCGCGCAGGCGGTCCCCTTCGGCCCAATCGCCCATCACGCACAGGGCGGCGAGCATGTAGCCAATGAAAATCGAGCCGCCATCCCCCATGAAGGTCAGAGCCGGTTTGTCATAGCGGGCGTTGTAGGGCAGGAATCCCAAGCAGGCCCCCAGCAGGGCGGTGGCCAGCAGCACCATGTCGCTCTGCCCCCCCTGGTAGGCAACCAGGGCAAGCAACCCCGAGGCGATCACCCCCAACCCCCCCGCCAGGCCGTTCATGCCGTCGAGGAAGTTAAAGGCGTTGGCCGCCCCGATCACCCAAAGGATGGTCACCACCGCCTCGATCCACCAACCGACGGGGCCACCCCCCATAAACTCCAGCCGCACCCCGTAATGGACCAGAATCATACTAGCCCCAACCTGAACCCCTAATCGCAAACCGGCCGACAGAGAGTGCAGATCGTCGAGGACCGACACCGCCGCCACCAACCCGGCCGCGAGCACCACCCCCTTGAAGGGGTCGGTGAAATCGAAGTTGAACAGCAGGCTGCCGAAGGTTCCGGCGATGATGGCGATCCCCCCCAGACGGGGAATGGGGGTTTCGTGGATGCGCCGCTCCCCCGGGTGATCGATGGCGCCGCTGCCGAGCGCCAGGGCGATCATCCCCGGCATGAGCAAAAAGGTCAGGGCGAGGGCGTAGAGGGGGACCAGGATCCAGCCGGGGATTCCCAACCCCTTGGCCAGGGGACCGGCGCCGAACAGCACCACCCCCAACGCGAGCAAAACCCCATAACACCACTTGGACAGGGGGAAGGTTTGTCCGAACTCGACCCTCATCGGCGGCACCAACGCTGCACCGCCAGGATCACCCGACGCTGCTCCTCGTCGTCCAGGGCGGGAAAGCAAGGGATCGAAACCAAGGTCGCCCACCAACGGGCCGCGTTGGGAAAACGGGCGGCCCAGGCGGCGTCGATCTCGTGTCCCCGTTCTACCGGACGGGCGGCTGCCACCTTCTGGGTCGCCAGAAAGGCGATCAAATCGTCGGCGGCGGCCCGATGTTCGGCCTGTACCACGTAGCGAAATGGCAGATCCCCCGCGCCACGAGGGAGCGGGATCAGGCGGCTGTTAAATTTTATGGCGTCGAAACGGGCGGCGATGGCACGGCGCCGCGCCACAAAATCGGGCAGCCGTCCCCACTGAATTAAACCCAGCGCCGCTTCAAGGTCGTTCATCCGCGCCGATAGATGGGTGCGATCCATGGGCGCACGGTCGTTATGAATCAAAGATCGAGCTCGGTTCAGAACCCCTTCGTCGTCCCCCAGAATCATCCCGCCGTGGCCGCTGGCCATCACCTTGGTGGCATAGAAAGAGGCAACCGCAAACCGCCCCCGCCCCCCCAGGGGAGCACCGTCGAAGAAGCGGCCGCCGATGGCCTGAGCCACATCCTCGATCACCCCCACCCGCCCATTCAGCGATGCCCAAGGGGTCCAATCGACTGCCAGACCAAAGAGGTGGGGCAGAACCACGGCGCGTGTGTTTTCGTTCAGCACGGCGCTCGCTGCCCCAAGGTCGAGCTGGGGGGTATCCGATGCGGCGTCGGCCTCGACCGGGGTCGCTCCGGTCAGGGTGACCGCGTGATGCAGCGAGGTGCAGACGTAGGCGGGGATCACCACCTCGTCGCCCGGACCGACCCCCAGCCCCAGCAGCAATGCGGTTAGGGCGTTGGATCCCGAACTGGCCGCCACCCCGAAACGCCTGCCCAGCCCCTGCGCCACCAATCCCTCAAATTGCGTCACCTTGGGTCCCGCCGCCACCTGCAGAGATGCAACCGCCGCCGCCACCGCCTGCTCCTCTTCATGGCCAAACCAGGGGCGGCTGTGGGGCACCCAATCGAGTAGGGCCGCGCTCACGCTTGGCACCCGTTGGGGCGAACCTGCCAATGCCCCCCCAACCCCACCGGCAAGAGCATCCGCAGCGCCTCGAACCCCTCGGCGGCCGCCACCCTGGCCTGCACGCCCCGAAAATGGGCATTGGCGTGGGCGATTTGCACGATATCGAGCCCCTGCACCCCGCTTTTGTACACCTGGCTGGCGTGGGCCTTGAGGGCTGCAATCTTGAGCTCAAAGGTGTCGCTGATGTCGGAAAACAGGTGGGGATGAAAGTCGATGGAGGTCGGCCCCTCGAAAAAGAGGACCGAATGGGCATACCGGGAGGCCGAAACCACAGCCTGACTCAGGGTGCGGTGGTCCTGGTGGGTATCTTCAGGGTGGTGGGTGAAGATGAGGGAGGGGGCAAAGGTTTTGATCTGCGCCTCGACCTTCCAGATGAGGTCGGGACTTAACGGCAGCTCGGCGTCGGGGTAACCGAGAAACTCGACCTGCTCGACCCCCAGAATCGCCGCCGAGGCCCGCTGCTCGTCGCTGCGCTCCTGCCCTGAGCCCCCCCGCTCCCCGGCGGTGGCCAGCAGCAGTCGCACTGCGGCGCCGCTGCGCACCAGCGCCGCCAGGGTGCCGCCGCAGCCGATCTCGATGTCGTCGGGATGGGCCGCCACCACCAGCGCCCGCACCGCCTCGAAATGGTTCATACCTGCTCCTTGTCGCATCCCGACAGCAAGATCTCCAGGCTGGAGGGTCCACAGTTCATCATCAAATCGACCACCGACAGGTAGGGAACGAAGTCCCCGTGTAATTGCGCATATTCGGGGTGGCGGTAGTTGAAGAAATCGAGCCCCACCCCCGCCGCGTCAAAGGCCGCCGGTTCAAGGTAATCGCGCCCCTGCGGCCCCGACAGGTAGGTGGTTCCCCCCAGGGCGCGGGTCAGGTCGATCAGCCGCTGGGTCGGATCCTCGCTCACTGCACCCATACGGCTGGCGACATGCAGCGGGGTTTGGATCCCCAACCGTTCCATTGCCCAGGCCACGATGTCAACCGCAAGGGGGGCGAGCAGGGTATCGCCGCGCAGCAACAAGGGGGCAAGCCCCTCAAGAACCTCGTCGCAGAAGGGGGCCTTGGCGTAGGCCTGCTCCAGGGTCCGTACCGCCTTACCCCCCCAACCAGCGTTGGCGACCGGCACCTCGTCGATCCGCATGGGGAAGCGGTAACCGACCGGCACCGTCACCCAGATCGCCCCTTGGGGCCCCTTGATCCGATTGCGGTTCTGCCACTCGTTCTTGTGATACTGCACCGTATCGAGCAACACCATGGCGTCCGCCTGGGCGATCTTGGCGAAAAAGCCGAGCCAGGGCAGAAAGTTGGGTTGGTGGATGGTGACGATCACGGTGATCCTCCTACGGCGGCGAGCAGGCGATCCCACCAGCCCCAACGCGCTTTTTGGCCGTCGACTTGCACGGTGTTGGCCCGAACCTCTTCAGGGGCGCGCCAACGCAGCGGCTGTTGATAGAGACGGTCGAGCCGATTCCTAACGATGATCGACTCGATCTCGTCGATGTATTGCGGCCCCCGAGCCGAGTAGTGCTCCAGCCCCTGGGCCAGCTCCACCCCTTTGGGAAGGCGCCCCTGAGCCTCGATGTCGCGTCGCAACCGGCGCAGCGGCTCGTAACTGGGGTGGCGGTTGAGGTTGCGCATGTACGAGGCGACCGAGGCGGCCAGCGAGGGATAATAGGCGACCTCGTGGGTTGCCCCCTCGACCCGCTCCAGCGGGGTTAAACCGTAGCCCGCCTTGACCCAAACCCCGAAAAGATTGTTGGCCTGTTGGGCAAAACGGGAGGTCCCCCATCCCGATTCCAACGCCGCTTGAGCCAGCACCAGCGAGGGGGGAATCGGTCCCAGATGGGCCAGCAGTGCGTCGACCTGCACCGCCAGGATGCCCCTCTGTGACGCCCCTTCCGGCAACACCTCGTCGGCCAACATCGCCACCACCGCTTGGTCCCCCTCGTCCGTCCCCAGCCCCCGCCTTAAGCGGGATTGCAAATCGAGCAGCCACCCCCGCGCCGTCTCGATGCGCTCGTTTTCGCGCACGACCAACGGCAGCAGGGTGCGGATGAACACCGCCTTGCGCAGCTCGTTGGGAAGCTCGGCCAAATCGCTGGGAAATCGCACCACCGAAACCGGCAGCAAACTCTGATCGGGGGGGAGCAGATGCAACCCTTCGGGATCGCGGCGAAAGAGGTTTTCGAGCCCCTGACTCGACGCGGGCTGAACCAGCACCAGAGGAGGATCCAAATCGAACAGGGCAGTCAAGGGGTGGGGTTGCCGCTCGGGAACCACCACCGCTGCGGGGGCCGGCATCATCCAATACGAAAGACCCACCGAGCCCCCGGCAACCCCCACCGCCAGCGCCAGCGCCATTTTCAACAACAGGGAGGCGTGGCGCGTCATCGCGATCCCCTGGTCACGAACGGGTCAACCCAGCGCCTCGCTGGCAAAGGCCGCCAGTCGGGAGCGGACCCCCGCCACCAGAGTGACGTGGCCGGCGTGGGGCCAATCTTTAAAACGCTCCACCACGTAGGCCAACCCCGAGGTCAGGGCGCTCAAATAGGGGGTGTCGATCTGGCCGGTGTTGCCCAGCACGATCATGCGGCTCTCTTGCCCAACCCGGGTAATCAGACTCTTCATCTGGTTGGGGGTCAGGTTTTGCGCCTCGTCGACGATGACGATGCGCCGGGTGAATGTGCGCCCGCGCATGAACGACATCGACTTGATCTGAATGCGGGAGCGCAGGATCGCCTCGCTGGTCTCTTCGAATCCGGCCAGTAGCGCCAGGTTGTCCTCCACCGCCCCCATCCAGGGGCGCATTTTTTCCTCTTCATCGCCGGGCAAGAAGCCGAGCTCCTGCCCCAAGGGCACGGTGGCGCGGGTGACGACGATGCCGTCGAACACCTCTTTTTCGAGCGTCCATTCAAGTGCGGCGGCCAGAGTGAGCAAGGTTTTGCCCGAACCGGCCAACCCCAAAATGCTGACCAGATCGATGTCGGGATCCATCAGCAGATTCACCAGCATGTTCTGCTCCCGATTGCGGGCCTCGATCCCCCAGACCGAGGCGCCCCCGCCGGCGTAGTCGGTGATCCCCAGAATCTCGACCCCCGCCACGTCGATGGCGGTGATCCGACCGACGAACTCGCTCCCCCCCGCCTGACCGGGGAAGATCAGAAACTCTTGAAAATGGGGGGGGGGCAGATCGGCGGGCCAGGGGAAACGATACCGAGGGTGGCCCTGGTGAACATCGGCTTGAAGGGTGTCGCCCAGCGCCTCCCAGATCCCCTCGGGCATGGCGCGCCAACCGGCGTAGAGCTGCTGGTCCTCGTCGACCACCCGGTCGGTGCGGTAATCCTCGGCCTGAATGCCAAAGGCGCGGGCCTTGAGGCGCAGGTTGATGTCTTTGCTGACCAGAATGACGGGGCGGGGGGCATGGCGGCGCATGAGCTGAACGGTGAGCTCTAAAATCGCGTTGTCGTTGCTGCTGCCCAGGCGCTCCAGCCCCTCGATCCCGTCGGACTGGGGGAGCAGCACCCGCAAAATACCGCCGTCGGGCAACGGGGCACCGTCGCGCACCTTGTCGGGGGTGTCGAGCAGCTGATCGAGCATCCGGGTGGCGGTCCGGGCGTTGCGCGCCACCTCGTCGACCCCCCGTTTGTGCCGGTCGAGCTCTTCGAGCACCACGATGGAGAGGATCACCTCGTGGGCCCCAAAACAGGCGATGGCGTTGGGGTCGTGGATCAAAACGTTGGTGTCGAGCACGAAGATTTTGGCGTTGGGGCTCATGCAACCTCTCGGGTCTTGAGGGAAAACCGCCTCATACTAAAACGACGTCGAATTCTTCTCGCAGCATGGAGACATCCTCACGCAGCAGAATCGGTTTATCCATGAACGATTCGAGCCCCGCCATCGATTCGCGGCACTCCGATTCGAGGTAGTCGATCACCTCGGGGTTGGCAACCACCATAAGCTTTTCGGCCGAAAACTGCCGGCTGGTGCGCAGCACGTCGCGCAGAATTTCAAATGCAACCGTCTCCAGGGTTTTGATCATCCCCCGTCCCGAACAGGCGGGGCAGGGCTCGCACAAGGTTCCGGTCAACGAGCGGCGGGTCCGCTTGCGGGTCATCTCGATCAGCCCGAGCTTGCTGATGTTCAAGATATTGGTCCGAGCCCGGTCGGCCCGCAGCGCCTCGCGGAAGTTTTCGACCAGCCGCTCCCGATTGCCCTCGTCCTGCATGTCGATGAAGTCGATGACGATGATGCCGCCGAGGTTGCGCAGCCGCAGCTGGTTAACGATCTCTTGCGAGGCCTCCAGGTTGGTTTTGAAGGCGGTCTCTTCGAGCGAGGTGCGTCCCACGTAGCGGCCGGTATTGATGTCGATGGCGGTCAGAGCCTCGGTCTCGTCGATGACCAGATACCCCCCCGACTTGAGCGGCACCTTACGCGACAAGGCCCGCTTGATCGCCTCTTCGACTCCGTGCAGATCGAAGATCGGACGGTCGCCCGCATAGTGTTGCAGCTTGGTGGCAAACTCGGGCATGTAGCGGCGACTGAAGGTGCGCAGCCGGTCGTAGGATTCTTTGGAATCGACCTGCAAGCGCTCGATCCCCGGCTCGACGATGTCGCGCAGTGCCCGCAGCTGCAGATCGAGATCCTCGTGAATCATCGACGGCGCCGCGTCGTTCAGGCGTGGATGTACATCCTTCCAGAGCCGCAGCAGAAAAGCCCGATCCCGGGCCAGCTCCGCTTCAGAGGCGCCGTCGGCCAGGGTGCGCACGATCCACCCCCCTTTTTCATCCTCTTGGCGCATCCCCTCGATTAATCCGGTCAGACGGCCCCGCTCCTCTTCGCTTTCGATGCGGCGCGACACCCCGATGTGTTCCAAGGTCGGCATGTAGACCAAAAAGCGGCCCGGCAGGGTGATGTGGGTGGTGATTCTGGCCCCCTTGGTCCCCAGAGGGGCCTTGGTGACCTGGACGGAGATCTCTTGTCCTTCGCTGAGCAGGCTTTCGATGGGGGGGCGCGCGATCTCGACCGGGGCATCCTCGCCGTTGCCATGCACCTGGCGGTCGAAGTAGCTGACGAAATCCTTGAGGCCGGTGTCGACGTCGCCGGCATACAAAAAGGCGGCCTTGGGTAGGCCGATGTCGACGAAGGCTGCCTGCATCCCCGGCAGCACCCGCACCACTTTGCCTCGGTAGATGTTGCCCACCACCGAGCGCTCGTGAAAACGCTCCACCAGCAGCTCGCGCAGCACCCCGTTTTCGAGTCCGGCAACCCGCACCTCTTGTGGGGTGATGTTGACCAACAGTTCGTCCAACCCACGATTCATAGTCCGCTCCAGTCGGGGCGAATCCCCAGGCGGTAGAGATGTTCCAAAACCTCGGCCAGGGGCAGCCCCACCACGTTGCTGTACGAACCCTCGATCCGGCTCACCAACCCCGCGCCGATCCCCTGAATCGCATACCCCCCCGCCTTGTCGTCCCCCTCATGGGAGGCGACGTAGTGGTCGATCTCCCAATCGAGAAGGTGGCGGAAGGTTACACCGGTTTGGCGGAAGAAGGCCTCGTCGCAATCGGGACCCACCAGGGCGACCCCGGTCAGCACCCGATGGGTCTGGCCCGACAGGGCGACCAGCATGCGGTGGTGGTCGTCCCCATGACGCGGCTTGCCCAGCACCTCGTCTCCCAACACCACCACCGTGTCGGCGGCCAGCACCACCGCCTCGGGGTGCTGGAGGCGCACCGCATGGGCCTTGTCGCGCGCCAGCCGCAGCACCATCGCCTCGGGGCTCTCCCCCGGCTGGCGCACCTCGACCACGTCGGCGGGCTCAATGAGCGGTTCGAAGCCGACTTGGCGCAGCAGATCGCGGCGGCGAGGGGAGGCGGAGGCGAGGATCAGGGGGGGATGGTGCAGCAGGGTCATACCGGTGGAATCCAAATCTGCGGCATCGACTCGACCACCACCTGCTCTTGCAGGGCACGGATTTCGGCCCCTTGCCCCAGTTCGGTACCGGCGGCCCGTGCGGTGGCGGCCCCCGCAGCGGTGGCGAGCCGCAGCGCTTGGGTGCCGTCGGCACCTTCAAGCAGGGCGGTGAGGAATCCGGCCACCATCGAATCGCCCGCCCCAATGGTCGAGGCGACCTCGATGGTGGGTGGGGTGGCCCACCAGGTCCCTTGCGCGTTGGCGAGCACCGCCCCCGCCTTGCCGTCGCTGAGCAGCACCGATTGGGGCCCCAGGGTGCGCAACCGTTGAGCCGCCTGGGCCAGTTCGTCGCGGTTGTCGGCGATGGGATGACCGAGCAACTCCTCGGCCTCGAAGCGATTGGGTTTGATTAAGAAGGGGCGGGCCCCCACCCCCGCCTTGAGCTCACCCCCCCGGGCATCGAGCACCACCGACACCCCGCGCAAACGCAAATGCTCCAGCAAATCCAACAGCTGCTGGTTCGACACCCCGACGGGAAGGCTTCCGGCCACCACCACGAAGCGGGCCTGATCGAAGTAGTGATCGAGCACCGAAACCAGTCGAAGCCAATGTTCGGCCTCGACGTGGGGACTGGGCTCCTTAAAAACCGTCTCGGTGCCGTCGGATTCCATAACGTAGAGGTTGAGCCGGGTGACCTCTTTTATGGGGACGAAGTGGTTGGCCACCCCCTCCCGATTCAAAAAGATTTTGAGCAGCTCCCCCCGATAATCGCCGGCAAACCCAGTGGCCAGGGTCTGCACCCCAAGCCGGGTCAGCACCCGAGAAACATTGACCCCCTTGCCCCCCGGATCGCGGTGCGTCGTGCGCACCTGATGGGCATGACCCGGTTGCAGGCGGTCGATCTGAAGGTATTTGTCGATGGTGGGATTGGGGGTGACGGTAATAATCATGGGTTGCCGAAAACCGTGTGGGGCCAGGGGGTGCGCTTGTCCAACGCGAAGGGGTAACGCAGACTTGCTTAGGCTCCGAGATCGATTGAATGGGGGAAATCGACCGGAACACCAGGGATCTGGTCTGGTTTTCAGAAGATGCTCTACGAACGGATACTCACGATGAAACGCTGCTCGATCCTCTTGGCGGCGGTGTGGCTTGGGGGGGGATGGTGCGCCGCCTGGGCCGAAACCGCCTCCAAAACCGAACTGCTGCTCTACCTGAACCTCCCCTCCCGCACCTTGATGCTCTACCAAGGGGGACAAGAGGTAGCCCACTATGAGGTGGGTATCGGCAAACCGAGCGACCCCACCCCCACCGGCCACTACCAGATCCACAGCGTGATCTTCAATCCCAATTGGTACAACGGCGCCATCGTCGGCACCGCCCAACAGCGCCGTACACCCCCCGGCCCCGGCAACCCCATGGGCAAGGCGAAGATCCATTTTTCAAAAAACTACTACCTGCACGGCACCCCCCATCCTTGGAGCGTGGGGCAAGCGATCAGCCACGGTTGCCTGCGTCTTGAAAACCGCGACGTGCTCGATTTGGCCCGCCGCCTGATGGCGGACAACGCCCCGGTCGATTTTGCCTCGGTGGAGCAAACCCTGGATGCCGCCCCCCCCGAACCGCGCGAGGTGGCACTCAACCATCCGGTGGCGATGATCATCGACTACCGACTGCTCACCCTCAATCCGCAGGGGGGAACCATCTGGCCCGATGTCTACCGCCGCTTTCCTCAGCCGCTGCAAACGGTGCAAAGCGGCCTGGAGCAGGCGGCGGCCCAACAGGGGCTGGCGCTGCAACTGCCCGCCGGATTGATCGCCGAGCTGACTCGACCGGTGAACCGGAGGATCGACTTCGATTTGGAACGGGAACAACCCCAATGAGGGAACCAGCGGCCCCTCAGCGCCCCGGCACCGTTACCCGAAAGACATAGGGGGAATCCTTGCTGCCCAGGCGCACGATGTGCTCCCCCGGCGCAAGCTCGACCTCGGGCACACCCGAAGAACCGACCATCACCTCGTCGTCGATCACCGTCCCCAAGCGAGCCCCCCGGTCGGCGACAAGGATCGTTCCCCCCTTTTTGAGAAGGGCGCAGTGGCCGGTGGAGACGTCGTAGGGGGGAACATCGGCCAGCTCCAAGTCATTGCCCCCAAAGAAATCGAGCAGGGAGCGCTCTTTTTTGCGTCGCCCGATCCGATAGGGAAAAACATCGACGACCATCGGGCGCTCGTCGAGTACATGCCGGGCCGGTTCGGTGAGCCCCTCAAGAAGGATCCCCCCCTTGGGAATCGGCGGAGGAGGTGGCGGCGCACCCCTTCCTGGCTGTCCCCCTTCGCTCTCTTTCACCATCTCAAGGCGGTGCACCGCCCCCAGGGCCAGCTCCAGCTCGATCAAGCGGTTGTTCAAGGTACGCATGCGCTGAAACAACGCCGAAAAGATCGGCAGTACCACCTTGGGATCGCGCTCCAGCACCGCCAGAAAACCGTCGCGATCCAGGCGAATCGTCTCAACCGCCGTCATGGCCCGGATGGTCGCCGAGCGGGGGCGACGGTCGATCAGCCCCATCTCGCCAAAGACGTCGCCCGGCCCCAACTCCGCCAGGATCACCACCTCACCCGAGGCCATGCGACGCACCACCTCGACCCGCCCTTCGATCAGCTCGAATACATCCTCGGAGGTCTCCCCCTCACGGAGGATCTCGGTTCCAGCTTCGTAGCGAACCACGCGATCGGCAATCGCCTGGGAACGGTCATCCATCGCAAACCCTCCGGTGGTGTGTGGGCACAGGGAAGACCCGTTGGCCCCCGGCACGAACCGCAATCAGCGGTACTCGAACAACATCCGTTGGTGGCGTTTCTCGTTGTCGATAGGGGTGATGACCCCAACCGGATAATCGCCGGTGAAGCAGGCATCGCAATACCCGGCAGAATCCTGCCCCACCGCCTCGTGCAGCCCATTGACCGAGATATAACCCAGGGAGTCGGCCTCGATGAAGGCCTGCATCTGCTCCAGGGTGTTGTTGGCGGCCAGCAGCTCTTCGCGGTTGGGGGTATCGATGCCGTAAAAACAGGGGTTGGTGGTGGGGGGAGAGCTGATGCGCATGTGGACCTCGGCGGCCCCGGCATCACGCACCATACGCACGATCTTCTTGCTGGTGGTCCCCCGCACGATGGAGTCGTCGACCAGAATCACCCGCTTACCCTTGAGTAGCTCGGGGTTGGCGTTGAGCTTGATCTTAACCCCGAAGTTGCGGATCGATTGTTTGGGTTCGATGAAGGTGCGCCCCACGTAGTGGTTGCGGATCAATCCCAAATCGAGGGGGAGCCCCGCCTGCTCGGCATAGCCAATGGCGGCAGCGACCCCCGAATCGGGGACCGGCACCACCAGATCGGCCTCAATCGGATGCTCCAACGCCAAACGCCGCCCCACCTCTTTGCGGGCCATGTAGACGTTGACCCCGTCGATGGTCGAATCGGGACGGGCGAAGTAGACGTATTCGAAAATGCACAAACGGCGGGGAATTTGGGGGGCAAAACGGCGGCTGGTCACCCCGTCACGGGTGATGATGACCATCTCCCCCGGTTCGACGTCGCGGACGAACTCGGCGTCGATTAGATCGAAGGCGCAGGTCTCCGACGACAGCACCCAGGCGTCGCCGAGTTTGCCCAACGACAAGGGTCGGAAACCGTGGGGATCGCGCACCCCGAACATCCGGTTGTTGCTCATCAACACCAGCGAATAGGCCCCCTGAATGCGCCCCAGGGCGTGCACGATGCGGTCGTCGATGCTCTGGGTTCCGGCGTCGCGGGCCAGCAGATGAACGATCACCTCGGTGTCCATGGTCGACTGGAAGATCGAACCGGTCTCTTCCAGCTCGCGCCGGATCGCCTCGGCGTTGGTCAGGTTGCCGTTGTGGGCGATGGAGAGCGTCCCGCGCAGGTAATCGACGACGAAGGGTTGAATGTTACGGATCGCCCCCCCCCCGGCGGTGGAATAGCGGACGTGACCGATGGCCCGATCCCCCTTCAATCCATCGAGCACCTCTTGGCTGAAGATGTCGCTGACCAGCCCACGGGCTCGGTTGGAGTAGGTGGTGGTCTCGTCGTAGGAGACAATCCCCGCCGCCTCCTGACCCCGGTGTTGTAGGGCGTAAAGCCCCAGGTAGGTCAGGTTGGCAGCCTCGGGATGGCCGAGAACACCAAATACCCCACATTCGTCGTGAAATCGTTCGTCATTCATGGTCTTGTGCTTTCGTTCATCCCAACGGGACGCGGTTAACGATTTTGCTCGATGAGATCGCCGATGGGATCGACGTTCTCCTCCTCCTCCTTGGGGGGGGCTTGCTCCTGTTTGCCAAACAGCGATTCCATGAAGTGATCCAGCCATTGGCTGGCTTTGCTCTTCCAACCGGCGGCATCTTCACCCATCAGGTCACCCTGTTTGCCGATCTGCTGCGCCATGTCGCGTCCCGAATCGGCCGCATCCTCGGCCGCCTCCAAAGCCCGTTCTTTGAGCCGCTCGGCCTGTGTTCCCAGGGCGGTACGGTCGCTCCACTGCTGGGGAACCCGCTCGCGCAGCAACACCACCACCGGTTCAACGACGGGGCGGGTTACGGCGTGTTGGTACCAGCTCCCCTCGGTTTGTCCCAAGCCGTCAAGGATCAACACCGCCACCGAGATGAACAAAATCCCCTTGCTCGCCCCAAACAACCCGCCACCGATCCGATTGGGAACCGACAGCCCAACCCCGTGCACCGCCTTGGTGGTCACCATCGCCAGCAGCCAGGCGATCAGCCCGATGCCGACGAAGAGCAACAAGTAGGCGGCGGGGCCGCCGAAGGGGTCGATCTGGCGGTAATCGGCGTTGAGGATCTCCCCCAGCTTTTCGCTGTAGGAGGTCGCGACGATCACCCCCAACACCAGCCCAGCCAGAGAGAACACCTCTTTGATCAATCCACGAATGGAGGCACGCACCACAAGGGTGCCGACGAAGGCGACCACCAGGTAATCGAACCAGGTCATATCCCGTAGAACTCCTTGAAATTCGGGAACAAGGCCACTACCCGCTTAATCGGTCGACGGCCTCGGCAAGATGGTGCACACGGATCAATTCGGCTCCTGGGATCGATTCGGGACTTCCCGTCACCGGAATCACCGCCCGCCGGAACCCCAGCTTCACCGCCTCGCGCAGCCGTTGATCGATCAACGGCACCGGACGGATCTCGCCGGATAGCCCTACCTCCCCCAACGCGACCAGGCCATCGGGGAGGGGATGGTCGCGGAAGGAGGACCAAATCGCCAGCGCAGCCGCCAAATCGCTGGCAGGCTCGGTGAGTTTAAGCCCGCCCACCGCGTTGGCGAAAACGTCCTGATCGCTCAGATGCAGCCCCACCCGTTTTTCGAGCACCGCCAACAACATGGCCAACCGTCCCGAGTCGATCCCCACCGTGGTACGCCGGGGCATGCCGAAGGCGGTGGGCGAAACCAACGCCTGAATCTCGACCAGGATGGGGCGGGTCCCCTCGATCATGGCGGCGACGGCCGAACCGCTGACCGGACGGTCGCGGTGGCCGAGGAAAAGCTCCGAAGGGTTCACCACCTCGGCCAGCCCCTCCCCCGCCATTTGAAACACAGCGATCTCGTCGGTGGCGCCGAAGCGGTTTTTTACCCCGCGCAAAATTCGAAACGGCAGCCCCCGCTCCCCCTCGAAATACAGCACCGTGTCAACCATGTGTTCGAGCACCCGAGGACCGGCAATCGCCCCCTCTTTGGTGACATGCCCCACCAGCATGACCGCCCGCCCCCCCTCGCTGCCCCCCTTGGCCCAACTCACCAGCCGGGCGGCGCATTCGCGCACCTGGGCCACCGAGCCAGGGGCGCTTTCGAGCGCCGAGGTGAACAGGGTCTGCACCGAATCGATCACCGTCAGCGCCGGCGGGTTTTGTTGCAGCAGCTCCAGCACCGCCTCCAGGCGGTTTTCCCCCCCGACCCGCAGCGCGGTGTCGCTGCTTAAACCCAACCGCTGCGCCCGCATACGAATCTGGGCCAGCGACTCCTCGCCGCTGATGTAGAGCGGTTTGTGCCCCTGAGTCGCCAAGCGGTGGGCCACCTGAAGCAGCAGCGTCGACTTGCCGATGCCGGGGTCGCCGCCGATCAGGGTGACCGAACCGGGGACGATGCCCCCCCCCAGCAACC
This sequence comes from Proteobacteria bacterium CG1_02_64_396, assembly GCA_001872725.1. Taxonomy (NCBI): domain Bacteria; kingdom Pseudomonadati; phylum Pseudomonadota; species Proteobacteria bacterium CG1_02_64_396. Next base: position 20,640 of record MNWR01000104.1, read on the forward strand.
GGTCGAATTCGGCCAGTCCCGTGGCGATGCGCGGCGCCTGACTCAGATCGATCTCGGCAAGTCCGCGCGGCCTGCCCTCTTGTTCGACCACAAACCGGGCTGCAGCCCCCTTGGCCTCGGGGACAATTTTCTCCTCCACCAGGGTATTCCAGCCGCCACAAGCACCGCAGCGCCCATTCCAACGGGGGAAGGAGCCGCCGCACTCCTGGCAGACGAAGCGGGTTTTGTCTTTGGAGGGGACCGATTTGGCCATCAGAAAACCTGCCCGAGCAGGTACTTGAAGTCTTCGTCCGAGAAGACCAGCCCCGCCCCGACGTAGGGGGAGCGCACGGCGGTGTCGAGCAGGTTGTCGCCCCCCGCCGCCACGAAGAGCCGCTCATCCCAGAATCGGTAGCGGGCCGCGATTTTGAAGTGGGGTTTGGTCGAGCCGCTGTAGACGCCATCCATGTCGTAGAGGTCGGAGGTCAAGGCGATGCCGTTGGCCAGATACCAGTCCAGCCCCATGCCGAAAGTGTTTTCTTTGATGCCGATGCGGGGCTCAAGTCCGTCAACCGACCAACCGAATTGCAGGGAGAACTTCAGATCATTGGAGCCGAAACCTCTTCCGTAGAGGCGGTGGTTCGGGTCATGGGAGGCGCGGACCTGACCGTCGGAGACCAACTCAACGCGGTAAAAACGGTCATCCCGGGGTTGAAACCGCAGGCCGAAGTAGCCGCGGCTGACTTGATCGCGCAGCAGATATTCGTCGTGAAAGTCGATGGTGGTACGAAAGGCGTCGACCTTGCCCACCATGTTGTCGACCTTTTCAAGGGTACCGCCCAACCGGTCGGCGGTTTCGGCATCGTTGATGAGCAGCCCCAGGGCACCGTCGGTCCCCTCCAACGCCTGACTAACCCGTTTGATGCTGGCCGCCGCGTCGCGCACCTCGTCGAAGAGGGAGGGATCGCGGATGAAGCGGGCGGCGCTGCCGTCGCCCTCTTCAACCTGCTTGGCCAGCCGGTCGATCCGTTCGGCGGCCGACCGCAGCGCCGTGATAGCGCCGGAAAGGTCCCCTTGGCGCTGGTCCATGACCTCCCGCAGCCCCCCCATCGCCCGTTTGGTGTCGGCCACCGTGTCGGGCAGGTCGCGGGCCAGGGCATCGAGGACGGTGGCCAGATCCTTCGAGGCGCCGCGCAACTGGGCCTCGTCGTCACTGAGGATGTGTTTGAGGCTGGCCGAGACGGCGTCCAGGTTGTCCATGAAACGCTGCACCCGGTCGGCCCCCTCCTCCCCCCCCAAGGCGGCGCGCAGCCCCTCGGTCACCGACTTGACGTCGCGGGCGATGTCGGAGACCTGTTCCATCACCTGCCCCATCGAGGGCTCCTGACGCCCCTCAATGGTCGCCCCTTGGGCAAGAACTGGGGCGTCGAGGGGGACGGTCAACACCACGTAGCGCTCCCCCACCAAACCGCCGCCCCGGACATGGGCCTGGGTCCCTTGGGTGATTTGCACCGGCTGATCGAGGGCAATGGTGACGAAGGCCTGGCCATCGCGCAGGTTGATGGCCCGCACTCGGCCCACCTTAACGCCGGCGACCAGCACCGAGGCCTTCGGGGTGAGCCCCTCGACCGAGGCAAAACGGGCGACGATCTCCCCCTGCTCCCCCGAAAACAGGTGCAACGGCTTGATCTGCAACGACAGGGTCGCCAGCACCGACAGTGCAATCAAGGTGAGCAGACCGACCCGCAGCTCGCTCATACCTGAATGGGCCCCTCGGCCCGGCCCTCGATGAATTGCCGCACCAAGGGATGGGTGCTGGCCCGGATTTCGTCGGGGGTCCCTTGCGCGTGGATCGCCCCCTCGTGAAGCATGGCGATGCGGTCGGCGATGAAGTAGGCGGAATTCATGTCGTGGGTGATGGTGACCGAGGTGGCGCCGAGGCGGCGGTTGATGTCGCGGATCAAACGGTTGATAACGTCGGCCATGATGGGATCGAGCCCTGTGGTTGGCTCGTCATAGAGGATGATGTCGGGGCTGGCGGCAATGGCTCGGGCCAAGGCGACCCGCTTTTGCATCCCTCCAGAGAGCTGCGCCGGTTTGCGCGCCGCAACGCCGGGCAGGCCCACCCAGCCCAGAACTTCGTCGACCCGCTCGCGCACCTTAGCCTTGGACCAATGCATATGTTCGGTCAGCTCGAAGCCGACGTTCTCACCCACCGTCATGGAGTCGAACAAGGCGCCGCCTTGAAACAGCATGCCGAACCGGCGCATCCGCTCCAACTGCTCGGAGGGGGGCAGGGTGTCCATCCGCTCCTCGTCGAGCCAGATCTCACCTGCATCGGGTTTCATCAACCCCAACAAACATTTAAAGAGGACCGATTTACCGGCCCCCGAACGGCCGATCACCACCACGCTCTCACCCGGCGCCACCGTCAGGTCGAGACGGTCGAGCACGCGGTGATCCCCGAAACGCTTGCTCACCCCTGCCATACGCAGACGGGGGGTTGGCAACGGCATGGGTCGACTCCTCGGTGGTTAAATCCCAGCGGCGCCCAACAGCAGCACCCCCAACGCCAGACGGTACATCACGAAGGGGGTCATAGAGAACCGGGCGATCAGCTTGAGAAAGTAGTGAATCGCCAAGTAGGCGCAGACGAAGGCAACGACAAAACCGACCCCCACCGCCAGCCAAGGGGTTTGCTCCGCTGCCTTGAACATCCCCAACGCCTCGTGCCCACCCGCCAGCGCCCCCACCGGAATCGCCAGCAAAAACGACAGCCGCGCCGACGCCACCCGCGACAACCCCATGAAGAGGGCCGCTGTGATGGTGATGCCCGAACGACTGGTCCCCGGCACCAACGCCAGCGCCTGGGCCAGCCCCACCGCCAACACGATGGCCCAGGTCGCTTGTTCTAAATCAAGATGACCGGGGCGGCGATCAGCCAGCCACAACACCAGCCCCCAAACGATGGTCGCCCAGGCAACCACCTCCAGGCTGCGCAGATGGTTTTCGACCAAGCCGTGCCCCAGCAGCCCCGCCAACCCCACCGGGATGGTGGCGACCAACACCATCCAGGCCAGCTTGCCGTCGTGGTTGTTCTGCCACGAGCGCTCACTCACCGTGCGTCCCCAACCATGGATCAAGCGGCGCAGGTCGTGACGGAAGTAAATAACCACCGCAAGCCAAGTGGCGGTGTTCAGAGCGACGTCGAAGGCCAGCCCCTGATCGGGCCAGTCGACCAGCTTGGGCAAAATGATGAGGTGGGCACTGGAGGAGATCGGCAGAAACTCGGTCAACCCCTGGATCAACGCCAAAACCACCGCTTGCAGCATATCCATGGTTAGTGGGCCGTCTGCTGGACGCGGGTTTCGCGGATCACCGTCACCTTAATCTCGCCGGGGTAGGTCAGTTCGTCCTCGATCTTACGGGCAATGGCGTTGGCCAGGGTCAGGGTTCCCTGATCGTCGACCTTGTCTTGGCAGACAATCACCCGCAGCTCACGACCCGCCTGAATGGCGTAGGAGCGCTCAACTCCGGTGAAATTCGAAGCAATGGCCTCAAGGTCACGCAGCCGTTTGATGTAGGTCTCCATCATCTCGCGCCGGGCGCCGGGACGGGCGGCGGAGAGGGCGTCGGCGGCATGCACCAAGGGGGTGTAGGGACTGATCGCCTCGACATCGAAGTGGTGCCCCTCGATGGCGTTGATGACCTCGGGCCGCTCCTTGTATTTGCGCCCCAGGTCACCGCCGATCATGGCGTGGCTCCCCTCGCGGTCGTGGTCGATCGCCTTGCCCACGTCGTGCAGCAGTCCGGCCCGCCGGGCGATCTTGGGATCGAGCCCGAGTTCGTCGGCCATCATCCCGGCAAAGAAGGCGACCTCCACCGAATGGGACAAAACATTCTGGGTGTAGCTGGTGCGGTATTTCAGTGCGCCAAGGATGCGAACCAAATCGGGGTGAACCGAGCCGATCCCGACCTCAAGAATGGCCTGTTCACCCGCCTCTTTGATTTCGCGGGCGACCTCTTTTTCGGCCTTTTTCACCATCTCTTCGATGCGTTGCGGGTGAATGCGGCCATCCTCGATCAGCAGCTCCAGCGCCTTCTTGGCCACGGCGCGCCGCACCGGGTTGAAGCCGCTGATGACCACCGCCTCGGGGGTGTCGTCGACGATCAAATCGACCCCGGTCGCTGCCTCGATGGCCCGGATGTTCCGCCCCTCGCGACCGATGATCCGCCCTTTGAGGTCGTCGGAGGGGAGCGGGACAACACTGACGGTCCGTTCCGAAACGAACTCGCCGGCCATACGCTGAATGGCGGTGGTGATGATCTCGCGGGACCGTTTTTCGGCATCCTCCCTGGCTTCTTGTTCGATCTGGCGCACATGGTGGGCGGCGGCATGACGCGCCTCTTCGCGCATCATCTCCATCACCAGTTCCCGCGCCTCCTCCCGACTTAAGCCCGCCATCTCTTCAAGTTTATGGCTCAAAGCGGCCTCATCCGTTTTGAGTTTTTCTTCCCATTGAGTCATACGCTGGCGATCGCTCTCCAGCCGCTGCGCCCGCTCCTCCATCCGCTCTTCGCGGCGTTCCAGTTGCCCGAGTTTGGTCTCCATAGTCTCTTCGCGGGCCAACAGCCGCTTTTCAAGATTCAGGATTTCCTCACGCTCTTTATCGAGAGCGATTTCGAGTTTGCTGCGCTCCTCAAGCACCTTGTCTTTGAGACGAAAATTCACCTCGGCATCGATGCGACGCTCCATATCGTCGCGCAGCCGACTCCATTCCGATTCGACCCGGGACAGCTCCCGGCGCAACTCCTGTTCCGCCTCACCGGCCGGGGCGACCGGGGGCGATTTGACCCGCGACAAAACGAAGGCGAGTCCGCCCCCCAGAACAGCGGCCACCACCGCCGTGATTAGCAATTCAACATTCATCATCCCCTCCAACGGGGTCGCCCGAGGCGCCCCGTGATGCATAAGCCCAACGCCTTGACGGCGTGTTATTTGGGGGGGGGCGCGACCGCCCACCCCACTTCTGTCATCACCCCCTCCATGGGGACATCGTGCTCGGCCACCGGAAACGAAATCGGACCCTGATCGGACCAGGCCAAGCCAATGCGGCGCGGCCACGTTCCATGATCGCGCCGATAGGCATCAAAAAAACGGTCGAAATATCCACCCCCATAACCCAGCCGCTCCCCATGGGGGCCAAACGCCACCATGGGGGCCAACACCCACAAATCGGCGGGAAGGGCCGCAACCGCAGGACCATTGGGTTCGGGAATACCAAAACGGCCGGGCCGCAGGTTCTCCTCAAGGCAGGAGACCCAATCGAGCAGGCCAGGACCGGCAATGCGGGGGACATAGGTGGGGATGTTTCGAGCTTGCAGAAAAGCGCGGATCGTCCCCGTGGGAAACTCGCCTTGGCAATCGCAATAGACCAAGACCGCAGGGGCGTTTTGCAGGAGAACCCAAAGCTGGCCAACGACATCGGGGGAGATGGGTGAAGCGGAACGGGATCGCAGGTGTGCGATCATTTCGGCCCGAATCGACTTTCGGCGCTCAGATAAGCCGCCCATAGTACCCCGCGCTGCCGTGTGGCGTAGCGTGTTGAACCCGGTCACATAAAGTGGGCGCCTTTGCCGGACCATCAGGGGACAAGGCCAAGGCCCCATCCTACACACAGGTCCATCGCGACAGGCCCCGGGTTACGAATATTGGTTCAAACCTGCATCACCAATCACGCACAGCGCAGGGCGTTCAAGCCATGGAACAATCTTAGAAGAGGAAAGACAGCCGATGCATCGAGAAAACTAGGAGGCCTCCAACACCCGGTCGACCAAAGCCACCAACCGCTGGGCTCGATCATCGACGCGACGTTGCTGCTGCTCTAAAGCCTCTTGTGCCTCGATCAATTCATCGACCACCTGCAACAAGGCAAGCGTCGCCGAACGTTCCATGGCCAGCACCTGATTGCCGCTGACCCGTTTCAAGGTTTGTTCGGCGTGATGGACGATCCGTTGCAACCGCCCCTCATCGAGGTCGGTGCGCAGCGGATACTTCTTCCCAAGTAGAGAAACCTCAATCGACCGTTTGCTCATGATGCATCCAGGTCCAGCTTCTCTAACCGTTCGACCAAACCTCTAACCCGGTGACGGATTGCCTCACGTTCACTCAGCAAACGGCTGTTTTCTTCACTCAGCCGCCGCTTTTCCTCACTCAGGGAAGAGAGTTTCTCTTCCCCATCTTGAAGACGGGTGTGCATGGAATCGCTTTCGCGTTTCCAGCGACCCAGATCCTCCATCAAGCGATGGAGCTTTTCTTCAAGAAGATCCAAAGATTCCAAGGGATTCGCCCGCTCTACATGCTATGCAATGACATTGGTTCCGCGCCGACACCCACCATCAAAACCATGTCGAACGCAAAGTCAGGATACGTCTGCTGTCGCGCATGGGTCAAGAAGCCTGCCTTCCTCTTCATCCCAGGTATCAAGGCAGTTTGCTGCTTCCCATCAAAAACGTGTCGATCCCCTTGGCGGCGCGGCGTCCATCGGCAATCGCCCGCACCACCAGCGAGGCGCCCCGGGCCATATCTCCGGCGGCAAACACGCCGGGGATCGAGGTCATCATCGTCTCATCGACCTGAACATTGTTGCGTCCATCGAAGGCGACCCCCAGGTCGCTCAACAGCCCTTCATGCACCGGTTGGGTGAAACCCATGGCCAAAAAGACCAGATCGGCGGGGACGGTGCGACGACTCCCCGCGACGGGGGTCATCTGCCAGCGTCCCTCGACTTGGCTCCAGGAGACCTCTTCGAGGGTCAAGGAGGTCACCCGACCTTGCGCCCCCTCGGCCTGGATCGTGTTGACCGACCAGAGCCGCTCGCAACCCTCTTCATGGGAGGAGGAGGTACGCAGCTTATTGGGCCACAGCGGCCACGGCGTGGTCGGATCGCGCTCTTCGGGGGGCTTGGGCAGCAACTCGATCTGCAAAACCGAGGCGGCCCCTTGCCGGTTGGAGGTACCGACGCAGTCCGAACCGGTGTCGCCGCCGCCGATGACCACCACATGTTTGCCCTTGGCGTCGATCCATTCGGCTTCGGCAATCGTGTCGCCCGCCACCCGGCGGTTGGACTGGGCCAGGAACACCATCGCCAGATGGATCCCCTTGAGATCGCGCCCCGGCACCTGCAAATCGCGGGCTTTCATGGCGCCACCGGTTAAACACACCGCATCGAAAGAGGACTTGAGCACGTCTGCCGACACATCGACCCCGACGTTCACCCCTGTCTTAAAAATCACCCCCTCGGCCTGCATCTGGGCCATGCGGCGGTCGATCACCCATTTTTCGAGCTTAAAGTCGGGGATGCCGTAACGCAGCAAACCGCCGATTCGATCGGCCTTTTCGAACAGGGTCACCGCATGACCGGCCCGAGCCAACTGCTGAGCGCAGGCCAGACCGGCGGGGCCGGAACCGACCACCGCCACCGTTTTACCGGTTGCTTGCGCCGCCGGTTGCGGGGTAATCCATCCCTCTTCAAAGGCCCGCTCGACAATATTCTTTTCGATCAGCTTGATCGAAACAGGGTCGTCGTTGATGCCTAAAACACAAGAGGATTCGCAAGGGGCGGGACAAACCCGACCGGTGATTTCAGGCAGGTTGTTGGTGCGATGCAGCACCCCAATCGCCTCCTGCCAGCGACCGCGATAGACCAGATCGTTCCACTCGGGAATGACGTTGTTGACCGGGCAACCCCAATGGCAAAAGGGGATGCCGCAATCCATGCAACGGGCGCCCTGCTCACCGACCGCCGTTTGGGGCAGCGCCTCAGTGAACTCGTGCCAATGCTGCAAACGTTCGGCAACCGATTGGTAATCCTCGACCTTACGCTCGAACTCCAGGAATCCGGTCGGCTTACCCATGTTGCACCTCCCCGGCAACCCGCCTGGCCTCTTCGCGCTGGCGTTGCTCCAGTACCCGGCGGTATTCGATCGGCATGACCTTCACAAAACGGGGCAGCCATTCCTGCCACCGTTCGAGAATGGCCTTGGCCTTGCGGCTGCCGGTGTATTTGTGATGACGCCAAACCAACTGATGCAGCAATCTGGCATCGGCATCGTTCAAAGGATCGATCTCGACCAAGCCGTGGGTCTCAAGATCACCCCCCTGGTGATCGACCTCTTCAAGCAGATCGGCCTCGTCGCTGATCGGCTCCAGGTCGACCATAGCCAAGTTGCAGCGGTCGGCGAAATCGCCGGTTTCGTTCAGAACGAAGGCGACGCCGCCGCTCATACCCGCCGCAAAGTTGCGCCCGGTCGGCCCCAACACCACCACCACCCCGCCGGTCATGTATTCGCAACCGTGATCGCCGGTCCCCTCGACCACCGCCAGCGCCCCCGAATTTCGCACCGCAAAGCGCTCCCCGGCCATGCCGTGGAAGTAGGCCTCGCCGCCGGTCGCCCCGTAGAGCAGGGTGTTGCCGACCACAATCTGGGTCGTGGGGTCGTACCCCGCCTCGGGGGATGGACTGACAACGATGCGACCACCGCTCATCCCCTTGCCGACGTAGTCGTTGGCCTGACCTCGCAGATTCAAGGTCACCCCATCGACGTTGAAGGCGCCAAAGCTCTGCCCCCCGATCCCGGTCAGGTTCACCAGAATGGTGTCCTCTTTGAGGCCCCGTTGACCGAAGCGGCGGGTGACCTCGCCCGCCAGCATGGTCCCCACCGAGCGGTGGACATTCTTGATCGGCATATCGATGGCGACCGGAATCTGCCCGGTCAAGGCGGGCTCCGCCTCGACGATCAACTCGTTGTCGAGGCTGGCCTCCAAACCATGATCCTGCTTTTGGGTGCAACGGATCTTGTCGCCCTCGAAGGTAGCGGGATGGGCCAAGATCGCCGAAAGGTCGACCCCCTTGGCCTTCCAATGGGAAACCGCCTTTTTCATGCCGAGTTTGTCGACCCGACCGATCATCTCGTCCATGGAGCGGAAGCCCAGGTGGGCCATCCATTCGCGCACCTCTTGGGCGATGAACATGAAGAAGTTGACCACGTGGTCGGGACTGCCGTTGTAGCGGCTGCGCAGGCGGGGGTCCTGGGTTGCGATCCCGACCGGGCAGGTGTTGAGGTGGCATTTGCGCATCATGATGCATCCCTCGACGATGAGGGCAGAGGTGGCAAAGCCGTACTCCTCGGCCCCCAGCAGGGCGGCGACCACCACGTCGTAGCCTGTCTTGAGCTGACCGTCGGTCTGCACCACAACCCGCGAACGCAGGTCGTTGAGCACCAGGGTTTGCTGGGTTTCGGCCAGGCCGATCTCCCAGGGAATCCCGGCATGTTTGATCGAGGTGAGCGGTGAGGCGCCGGTGCCGCCGTCGTGACCGGCAATCACGATCAGGTCGGAATGGGCCTTGGCCACACCGGCAGCTACCGTTCCAACGCCGACCTCGGCCACCAACTTCACCGAGATGACAGCCTGGGGATTGACGTTCTTCAGATCGAAGATCAGCTGAGCCAGATCCTCGATGGAGTAGATGTCGTGGTGGGGCGGCGGCGAAATCAGGCTGACGCCGGGGGTCGAATGGCGCACCCGGGCGATGATCTCGTCGACCTTATGGCCGGGAAGCTGCCCCCCCTCACCCGGCTTGGCACCCTGGGCGACCTTAATCTGCAACTCGTCGGCGTTGACCAAATAATGGGTGGTCACCCCGAAGCGACCCGAGGCGACCTGTTTGATGGCACTGCGGGCCGAATCGCCGTTGGGGTAGGGGGTGAAACGGGCCGGATCCTCACCCCCCTCACCGGTATTGCTGCGCCCGCCGATCCGATTCATGGCAATCGCCAGGGTCTCGTGGGCCTCTTTGCCGATCGACCCGAAACTCATGGCGCCGGTGCAGAACCGTTTGGCGATGATCTCGGCCGATTCGACCTCATCCAGAGGGATCGCCTCGGGCAGCAGATCGAGCTCGAACAGGCCGCGCAGGGTCGCCATCTTGCGCGATTGATCGTCGACCTTGGCTGAGTAGGCCTTGTAGGTTTTGTAGCTACCGCTGCGGGTAGCGTGTTGCAGCAGATGGATGGTTTCGGGATTCCACTGGTGAAACTCGCCGTTGGCGCGAAAAGCGTATTGCCCGCCGCTGGCCAGCAGGTCGCTCGGCTCCCCTGGCGTGGGGGCAAAGGCGCGGCCATGACGCTGGGCGGTCTCCTGCGCGATCTGCTCGATGTCGATCCCGCCGACCCGCGAGGCGGTCCCGGCGAAATAACGGTCGATGACGCTGCGATTGATACCAATGGCCTCAAAGATTTGAGCGCCACAATAGGATTGCAGGGTCGAGATCCCCATCTTGCTGAAGATCTTGAGCATCCCCTTGCCTGCCGCCTTAACAAAACGGGCCCGAGCATCGGCAATGCTGACCTCGGTGGGCAGAATGCCGTCGCGGGCCATCCCTTCAAGGCTTTCAAGGGCCACCCAGGGGTTGATCGCTTCGGCGCCGAACCCGACCAGCAGCGCAAAGTGGCCGGTCTCGCGGGCCTCTCCGGTCTCGACCACCAGTCCGGCCCGGGTGCGCAGCCCCCCCTCGACCAGATCATGGTGGACCGCCGAGATGGCCAGCAGGGCTGGAATCGGGGCGTGGTCGCGGTCGACCCCTCGGTCGCTCAGAATGACCACGGTCGCGCCATCGACGTCGATGGCCTTGCGGGCGAGCCGACACAAACGGTCGAGCGCCTCGGTCAACGCCGCACCGCCGCCAGCAACCGGATAAATCGCCTTCAGGGTCACCGCTTTAAAACCGTGCCCGGCAAAGGCGCGGATCCGCTCCAGATCTTCACAGGTCAGGATCGGCTGCTTGAGCCACAACCGTTTGACCTGGTCGCAATCCTCGCTGAGCAGATTGGGACGCAGCCCCAAAATCGAGGTCAGCGACATCACCAGCTCTTCGCGAATGGGGTCGATGGGGGGGTTGGTCACCTGGGCGAAGAGCTGCTTGAAGTAGCCGTAGAGCAGCTGGGGCTGATCCGACAACACCGCCAGGGAGGCGTCGTTGCCCATCGACCCGATCGCCTCTTGCCCCGAGGTTGCCATGGGCAGCAGCACGATCCGCTCATCCTCGCGGCTGTAGCCGAAGACCTTTTGTTGCAGATGCAGCGCGGCATCGTCGAGCACCTCGGGGCGCTGGGCGCTGCCCAAATCGTCCAGTCCGATCCGGGTTTGTTGCACCCATTGCCGGTAGGGATGGCGCTCGACAATCCCCCGTTTGACCTCTTCGTCGGCGATGATCCGCTTCTGCTCGGTGTCGATCAGCAGCATTTTGCCCGGCTGCAACCGCCCGCTGGCCTTGATCTGGGCAGGAGGGACGTCGAGTACCCCAACCTCGGAGGCGAGAATCACCCGGTCGTCGCTGGTGACAATGTAGCGGGCCGGGCGCAGGCCGTTGCGATCCAGGGTGCCGCCAACCCGGGTGCCGTCGCTGAAGATGATCGCCGCCGGACCGTCCCAAGGCTCCATCACCGCCGCGTGGAATTCGTAGAAGGAGCGTTGATCGGGATCCATGCTGGTGTGGCTCTCCCACGCCTCGGGCACCATGAGCATGGCGGCCTGGGGCAGGGAGCGACCGTTCATCACCAAAAACTCAAGGGCGTTGTCGAAGGTGGCCGAGTCGCTGGCCTCCTCGCGCATGATCGGGAAGGTTTTGGGCAGATCGTCGCCGAACAAGGGGGAGGCCAGGGTCGCCTCGCGGGCGTTCATCCAGTTCTTGTTGCCCCGAACCGTGTTGATCTCACCGTTGTGGGCGATCATGCGGAACGGCTGGGCCAGATCCCAGGTGGGGAAGGTGTTGGTCGAAAAACGTTGATGTACCAGCGCCAGGGCCGACTCGATGGCCGGATCGCACAGGTCGGGGTAGAAACGGTCAACCTGCTCGGCCAGCAGCATCCCCTTATAGACGATGGTATTGGCGCTCATGCTCGAAAAGTGGAATCCCTTGGGAATCCCGTCAAACGCCTCGCCCGTCAGGCGGAAGATGCTTTTGCGGATGACGTACATCTTGCGCTCGAAGGCCTCCCCCTCCAGCCCCTCGGCGGCCACGAAGACCTGCCGAACCACCGGCATGGCGCTACGGGCGACCTCGCCGACGGCATTGGGCTCAACCGGCACATCGCGCCAAGCCAGCAGCCGCTGCCCCTCGGCGGCGATCACCTGCGCGACGATGGCCTCAATGCGGGCGCGCACGGTTTCGTCCTGGGGCAAGAAGACCTGCCCCACCCCGTAATGGCCCGGTTCGGGCAGCTCAATATGCTGCGCCGCCAGCTCTCGCCTAAAAAAGCGGTGGGGCAGTTGCAGCAAAATACCGGCGCCGTCGCCGGTGCGCGGATCGGCGCCCACCGCGCCGCGGTGGGTTAAATTCACAAGGATTTCAATCCCTTGCCGCACCAGTTCGTGGGATTTTCGACCTTGAATGTCGACCACGAAACCGACGCCGCAGGCATCTTTTTCCTGAGAGGGATCGTACAAGCCGGACTTGGGGGGCAAACCGAGACACGCCATCGCTGTTGCGCCTAACCAGTCAATGAAATATGGAAGAGCCCCATGGTGCTGCAGTCAAAAACGGGGGCCCGTCGCCCGGTGGGCGGAAAAAAAGGGGTGGGAGTATAGGCATCGCATGGTCGCGGCGCAAAAAGTGCGTGAACCCTTGTGAAAATCGGGTTTTGATGGAATATCGGTAGGCCGGTTAAACCTTCGCGGCAACACGTTCCATCCCGAGGTTTCCATGAAGCTGCGCCATAAAAGCAACCTGTTCGTCACCCTTCTCGGCGTCGGGATGCTGGTGGTCATCACCGGCATCTCGATGTATTCCTTTCGCCATTTCTCGCTTCAAACCGCCGAACATCAAGCCCAGAAAACGGCGGAGATCATCCGAACATTCCTCACCGAGGCGATGGCGGCCGGAACCATGTTCGACGACGAGCACCGGGAGCAATTGTTGTCCCGGATCGCCCAGACCCCCGGTTTTTCGCAACTTCGCATCGTACGCAACTCAAATCTGGGGCAGGAGCCTTTTTCAGCGGCCCCCATCGTGTCGCAACAACCGGATGCCATCGAGCAGCAGGTTCTTGCCTCCGCACGAGCTCAAACCATCCTTTCAGGCAATTTGTCCCCCTCGCTCCGGGTTTCGATCCCCTACATCGCCCACAACAACGGCACCCCCAATTGTATGGAGTGCCACGATGTCCCCGAAGGGACCGTCTTGGGGGTGATTACCCTGGAGACCGATCTGTCCTCCATGCAGGCCGAGGCCTTAACCGCCAATGCGGGATTGATCGCCGCCACCCTGTTTTTCTTACTGCTCGCCGCCTGGATCATCCAACGCGGCGTCACCCCCATGATCCACACCGCCGAATCGGTGCAGACGGTGTTGTTTCGTGCCGAGGCGGGTGATTTTTCTTCCCGATCACCCGTGCTTTCCGACGACGAAACCGGATCCATCGCCCAGGGGGTGAATCATCTGATGGAGGAGCTCGACCAGAACATCGGTCGGATCGAGCAACAGATCGTCAGCTTGACCGGCGAGGGGCATGCCGAAGGGGGGGACCAATTGGCCGGAACCGTGGCGCTCGTCGACCAATTGGTCGAGGCGCAGCGCTTCAAGCGAGCCATCGAGGAGGACGAGGATCTACCCGAGGTCTACCGTCGTCTGCACGAAATGCTGGAACGGGATTTCGATTTCAGCCGCTTTTCGATCTATGAGGTCGACAACGTCCGCGGTCGCATCCACCCCGTTTCGGTCAACGGTTGCACCGAGTTATGGTGCGACCGTGCCATCCTCACCACCCCCCAATCGTGCCGGGCCCGTCGTACCGGCCACACGGTCGAAAACCTCGAAATCCCCCATATGTGCCGCTCCTTTGCCCCCGGCAAGGACTGCGACGAAACCCTCTACCATGTCTGCCTCCCCATGATCCTTTCCGGCGCGGTAGGGGGGGTCATCCAGCTGGTCTTCCCCGAATCCGAAAAAGAGATCGTGCAGCGCTACGTCCCCTTCCTCAAAGTCTACCTGCGCGAGGCTGCTCCGGTCATCGAGACCAAACGGCTGATGGCGGGACTCAAAGAAACCACCCTGCGCGACCCGATGACCGGCCTGCACAACCGCCGCTCCCTAGAGGAATACCTCGACACCCTGACTGCTGGCATCAAACGGCGTGGGACCCAACTCGGGGTCTTGATGTGCGATGTCGACTTCTTCAAACAGGTCAACGACCAGCACGGCCACGAGGTGGGGGATGTGGTGCTCAAAGAGCTCGCCAAGATCCTGACCGAATCAGTGCGAGCCTCGGATCTGGTGGTGCGTTATGGGGGGGAGGAGTTCGTGGTGCTTTTGCAGGACAGCAACGCCGAAAACTCGGTGATGGTGGCCGAGAAGATCCGCTCCAAGCTTGAGGAACACGTCATGCGGGCCGGAACGACCACCTTGAAGAAAACCCTGTCGATCGGGGTGGCGGAGTACCCCGGCGATACCGACGCTTTTTGGCAGGCGGTGAAGTACGCCGACGTTGCGCTGTATCAGGCCAAGGAGGGGGGGCGCAATCGGGTGGTCCGTTTTACCCCGGAGATGTGGCCCGAGGGGGATTACTAAAAAGCGCCGATCGATTCGGCGCTTCCTTGCGCCCCATGAATGGGGCGCCAACAAGCAGGAACGTAAGTGACTGATTTTGAAAGAGAAGCAAAAACGACACCGCCTCATGGCGCCTACTTTTGGTTTTTGCGCAGCGTGCTGATTCAAGGCAGGATGCCTCTAATCAGCGTTTCCCTAGTCTTTGCCAAGCGTCGCTGAAAAAGGCTGGGGCCTTGATTCGGCGTTTCCCAACCCCCACCGGAGCTAGCGCAGCACTACCAAGGGACGACTCTGGTAGAGCATCTCGATATGGTCGGCCATCTTCTGAGCCTGACCCCGATTGGGGTATTCCCCCAATTGGACCCGGTACCAAACCGAGCCGTCGCCCTGTTCGCGGCGCTGGATGGTGACCGGCTCACCCAGGGGGGTGAGTTTTTCCTTCAGCGCCAACGCTTCGTCCTGCTCGTGGAACGAACCGACCTGCACGGTGTAGCTGCTTTTTTGCTCGATCAGACCGGCAACGGGATCATTGCCGGGGGCTGCGATCACCGGTTGAGCCGACTGTTCCTCCCCCGCCTCTTGCCGGGTGGTGGAGGGGGTTGTCGAGGGGACAGTGGTTTGGGGTAGGGTGTCGTAAAAGTCGATCTCGCTGCGGTTGGCGTCGCTGGCGGCATGGTTGGGGGCAACCGGAGCAACCGTACCCACCAACCCGGCTTGGTGGGAGCGCTCCGAAGCCTCCCAACCGTGGCTTTTGCCCAAAAAATAGCCCGCCACGAAGGCGATCATCACCAAACCCACCGCCGCTCCGGTGACCAACAACGGACGAACCGCCCCCCGCTCGCCGCGCCTATGGTCTCTCATCGTCCCCCCCTCATCCGACTACATCTGCTCCGGCGCGTGGACGCCGAGCAATCCCAGACCGTTGTCCAGCACAATCCGCACTGCGTTGAGCAATTCGATGCGGGCACGGCGCAGATCCTCCTCCTCGACCAGAAAGCGGCTGACATTGTAGAGCTGGTGAAACGCGGTAGCGGTCTCCTGCAAAAAGTAGGGAATCTTGTGGACCTCGCGGGATAGTGCCGCCGACTCCACCACCTCGGGGTAACGGGCGATTTGCCGAATCATGGCCAGCTCCGCCGGCTGGTCGAGCCGCTTGAGGTCTTCGCTGCTCGCCCCCTCCACCACGAAACCCCGCTCCTGGGCCTGGCGCAAAATACTCATGATCCGGGCGTGGGCGTATTGCACGTAAAAAACCGGGTTGTCGTTGCTCTGGCTGACCGCCAAGTCCATGTCGAAATCGAGGTGGGCGTCGGCCCGGCGCATGCAATAGAAGAACCGGGCGGCATCGACCCCCACCTCTTTGATGAGGTCGATTAAGGTTTCGAACTGACCGCTGCGGGTACTCATCGAGACCTTCTCACCACTACGGAACAGGCTAGCAAACTGCACCAGCTCCACCTCAAGATGCTCAGCCGGATGCCCCAACCCCTGCATCGCCGCCTTCAAACGGGGGACGTAGCCGTGATGGTCAGCCCCCCAAACATCAACGATGGTATTGAATCCCCGCTCGAATTTGTCGTGGTGGTAGGCGATGTCGCTGGCCAGATAGGTGGGAACACCGTTTTCGCGAACCACCACCCGATCCTTGTCGTCGCCATAGTCGGTGGAGCGCAGCCACAGCGCCCCATCCTGGGTGTAGACCACCCCGCGCTCCTTGAGCACCTCGATGGCCTGCTCGACCTTTCCGGCATCGAACAGACTTTGCTCCGAAAACCAAATGTCGAAGCGGACCCCGAATTGCTTCAGGTCGTCGCGAATCCAGGCCAGGATCTCCCGTCCGGCGAAGGAGCGAAACTGCGGCAGCATCTCGGACTCCCGCGCCCCATCGCCCCAGTCGTCCCCCATCTCGGCCCGAAATCGGGTGGCCAGATCGCGGATGTAATCGCCCTGGTAGTGATCTTCGGGAAAGTCGACCTGTTGGCCCAGGAGCTCCCGGTAGCGGTACCAGACGCTACGCCCCAGGATGTTCATCTGGTTCCCCGCATCGTTGACGTAGTACTCGCGCACCACGTCGAAACCGGCGGCGGCCAACAGGTTGCCCAACACATCGCCATAGGCGGCGCCCCGGCCATGACCGACATGGAGCGGTCCGGTTGGATTGGCGCTGACATACTCGACCTGAACCATCCTGCGTTGCCCCATCTCGGAGCGCCCGAAACGGGCCCCCTCCTCCCGCGCCTTCAGCAGCACCTGCGCCCAGGACCAGGGGTGAAAGCGGATATTGAGATAACCGGGACCGGCGATTTCCAATGAGGCGATGGTGTCGTCACCCGCCGCCTCAATCTTTTCTTTGAGCTTTTCGGCCAAAACGCGGGGCGCCATCCGCGCCTGCTTGGCCAACCCCAGTGCCACGGGGGAGGAGAGATCCCCCATTTCGGGGTGTGGGGGGGTCTCAATGGCGATGGCGGGCTCCGCCTCAACGGGGAGCACCCCCTCTTGTTTCAACGCCGCGATGGCGGCGACCAAGTGTTCGGTAAAGGTATGTTTCATAGGAAGATTCGAGCCTGCCTGAGGTTACGGAAATCGAAGGGGCGCAAGGGTAGCAGAAGCGCCCCCGAATTAGGAACGGACCGGCGACGGAACCTCGGACTCCTCCCCCCCTCTATTCCCGAGCTAAAAGGTCGGGATTTTACTTGCCACCGCCCTCCCCGTGGCTTAGCGTTCGCCCTCCTTGCCGTGCTCATTCGTGCCCGTTTTCTTTTTTCTACCCCACGGTTCGACCGAGAACCGACGTTTGAAGGAGGTTTTTCATGATTACCATGACCGAAAGCGCGGTCGACAAGGTGCACAACCTGATCGAGGCTGAAGGCAATCCCAACTTGAAGCTACGCATTTTCGTGCAGGGGGGCGGCTGCTCCGGCTTTCAGTACGGTTTTACCTTTGACGAGAACCAAGGCGAGAGCGACACCGTGGTCGAACAGGGCAAAATCGCGGTGCTGGTCGACGCCATGAGCGGACAGTACCTCAACGGCGCCGAGATCGATTATGTCGAAGACCTCAACGGCGCCCAGTTCGTCATTAAAAACCCCAACGCGGCGTCGAGCTGTAGCTGCGGGAATAGTTTTTCCTGCGGTTGAACGCACGTCGTCCCAGCAACACCAAAGGCCCCCCAACTGGGGGGCTTTTTTATTGCCTACCCACCCCAAGCTTTTGCAGCTTGGGGGCAATTCCTATATAAAACCGGACCTTTGAGAATCTCCCCCCTGAGGAGGCATGCCGCGCATGAGCATCAAGTCCGACATCTGGATCCGGAAGATGGCCCGCGACCATGGGATGATCGATCCCTTCATCGACGGCCAACTGCGTCACGACGACGAAGGTCGCCGCCTGATCTCCTCGGGGCTCTCCTCCTACGGCTACGACGTCACCGTAGCCAATGAATTTAAGATCTTCACCAACGTCAACAACGCCATCGTCGATCCCAAAGAGTTCAGCGCCCACTCCTTTGTCGACGTCGTTGCCGACGAATGCATCATCCCCCCCAATTCGTTCGCCCTGGCCCGCACGGTGGAGTATTTCAAGATCCCCCGCGACGTGTTGGTGGTCTGCTTGGGCAAATCGACCTACGCCCGCTGCGGCATCATCGTCAACGTCACCCCCCTCGAACCGGAATGGGAGGGGCATGTGACCTTGGAGCTCTCCAACACCACCCCCCTGCCGGCCCGGATTTACGCCAACGAGGGGATCGCCCAGATGCTGTTCTTCCAATCGGACGAGCAATGCGAGGTCTCCTACGGCGACCGCAAGGGCAAATACATGGGGCAACGGGGCGTCACCCTGCCTCGGTTGTGATCCATTTTCATCGGGCAATCGCCCCCGTTTGTCGAGTCGAGCGTTGACCCCTTCCCATACCCCCCTCCCCGGCCTGCAAGGGCCTGTCCGCATCCCCGACCTGCTGGCCCATCGCCGTGTCGTCACCGTCGAGGTCAAGCCGCCGAAGGGGTGCGATGTGGGCTCGGCCCTGGCCGAGGTGGCCCCCATCGCCGACCGGGTTGACGCGGTCAACATCACCGATTCGACCCTGGCCCGGATGAAGATCTCCTCTATCGCCCTGGCGGCGATCATTCAAGAACGCTTCGGGGTTAATACCGTCTTCAATTTCACCGCCCGCGACCGCAACCTGATCGGCCTGCAAAGCGAACTGCTCGGTGGCTGGGCGCTGGGATGTCGCAATCTGCTGGCCCTGACCGGCGATGCGGTCGCCATCGGCGACCACCCCGAGGCCAAACCGGTCTTTGAATTCAATTCGGTGGGGCTGGTGAAGACGGTGCGTACCCTCAATGAGGGGACCGATGCCACCGGCCACCCACTTGAGGGCAAACCCCACTACGGCATCGGCGTAGCCGCCAATCCGACCGCGCCCAAGCTTGAGAGCGAGATCAAACGGCTG
Source organism: Proteobacteria bacterium CG1_02_64_396 (assembly GCA_001872725.1). NCBI lineage: Bacteria > Pseudomonadati > Pseudomonadota > Proteobacteria bacterium CG1_02_64_396. The sequence continues at coordinate 39,675 of MNWR01000104.1, forward strand.
GCCAAAAAGGTCGAGGCGGGGGCCGAGTTCGTCATGACCCAGCCGGTCTACGAACCCCAATCGCTGCACCGTTTTCTCGATCTGGTTGCCCCCCTGGGCATCCCGGTGCTGCTCGGTATTCTGCCGCTCAAATCGTTCAAACTGGCCCGCTTTCTCGACGAAAAGGTCCCCGGCGTCCACATCCCCACCGACCTGCTGGCCCGCATGAATAAGGGCGATCCCGAGGCGGAACTGGCCCAGGGAACCCAAGAGGCAATGGCGATGCTCGACGCCGCCCGCGACCGGGTGGCGGGCTTCCACATCATGCCTGCCGGACACACCGGGGTGGTGCTGGCGCTGGTCGACCATCTCGACCGGGTAGGCTTTCGCGCCCTACCCCCCCCGCAATGAGTCCCCCGCAGCACCTGTTTCGTATCGCCACCACCCGAGGACTCGAAGACCTGGCCGCAGCCGAGGCGAGCGCGGCCGGTTTGGTGCTCTCTGGCAAAGAGCCGGGGGCGATTTCGGCGCGGGGAAGCTTGCCCGCCGGGATGCGGCTGTGCCTGCAAGGGCGCACCATCGGTCGGGTCTGGTTGACCCTGGCCCGTTATCGGGCGCGTCATTGGGATGCACTCACGGGGGGACTTGCGGGGTTACCCTGGGGGCGGTTTTTGCCCAGCGGCTCTACCGTGGCGGTGCGGGCGAGCAGTCAACGCTCCCGCCTCTACCACGAGGGGGGCATCGCCGGGCGGGTGGGGGAACGCCTGGCCGCCAAGGGGCATCCCGTGGTTCCCTGGGGCGAGGCGAAGCAACGCCTGCTGGTGGCAGTGATCGAGGACGAGGTTTCGGTCCGTCTTGATCTATCGGGGGAGCATTTGGCACGGCGGGGTTGGCGGGTCGATCCGGGGCTGGCCCCCTTGCGTCCCGACCGGGCCGCCGCCTGTTTAATCGCCGCCGGTTACCGGGGCGATGAGGCGTTGCAACTCCCCTTTTGCGGCAGCGGCACCCTGGCGGTGGAGGGGGGGTGGATCGCCGCCAAACGGGCGCCGGGGCTGACCCGTCCCATGGCCTTCACGGACTGGCCCGAGGTCTCCCAACGCCCCTGGCGCAAAATGCTGGACGAGGCGACCGTGCGGCTGCAAAACCCCGTCGCCCCGATTGTTGCCTGGGACCTAGATCCACAGGCACTCTCGCGCAGCCGGGCCAATCTGGCCGAGGCGAAGATGGCGTCATGGGTGGATGTGGTGCAGGGGGATGTGGGACGGATGCCGTTCGATCCGAAGGTGCGCCCCGGTCTGTTGCTGGCCAACCCCCCCTACGGGGAGCGACTGGGGCGGGATTTTCCGCAGCGCTGGTGGCAACCCTGGGTGGCGGCGGGCTGGCGGGTGGCGCTGCTGCGCCCGGCAAACGCGCCAGTCCCCTCAAACTCGGCCCAGGCGCTACTCCACTTCGACCACGGCGGGCTGCCGGTCACCCTATGGCAGGTCAGCCCCCCAAGGCCTTGATGCGATCCCCCAACTGCTGCCGGGCAGCGGCAGCGTCGAGGCTACGCACCAAATCCTTGATGTAGGGGATGGAACGGGGGGCCATCGACAGCCGCCGCAGCCCCAGCCCCACCAACAACTCGGTGAACCGCTCCATCCCCGCAAGCTCGCCACAGATCCCCACGTCGACCCCGAACCGTTGTCCGACCCCGACCAGTTGCAGGATCCCCCGCAAAATCGCCGGATGCTCCGGATCGTAGAGAGAGGCGACATGTTCGTCGTCGCGGTCGACCGCCAGGGTGTACTGCACCAGATCGTTGGTCCCAATCGAGAAAAATTCGACGTGAGGGGCGAAGAGGTCGGCAATGGTGAGCGCGGCTGGGGTTTCGATCATCACCCCCAGGGGAGGATTGGGGTGATGCACGATTTTGGCCTGGGCTAACGCCTGGGATTCTTCACGCAACATCTCTCGAACCCTGAGCACCTCCCCCACCGAGGTCACCATCGGTAGCAGAATACGGACCCGGTCGGGGGCGATGGCCGCCACCCGCATCAAGGCGCGCAATTGGGGGCGAAACAACTCGGTGAAGCGCAGACACAGCCGCAAGCCGCGCAGCCCCAGGGCGGGATTGATGGCGTGCAGGGTCGGGATTTGCGGCAGCGCCTTGTCGGCCCCGATGTCGAGGGTCCGAATCGTCACCATCCCCTTGCTGCGCCGCACCAGCCGCAGGTAGGCCTGGAAGTGCTCCTCCTCGTCGGGCAGATCGCTGCGGTCGAGGTAGAGAAATTCGGTCCGATAGAGCCCGACCCCCTCGGCACCGCTGGCCTCTAAGGTGGGGATCTCGTCGGGCAGGTCGACGTTGGCCTCAATGACGATCCGCTCCCCATCAAGGGTCAGGGCCGCCTCCTGCACCCGCCCCATGATCTCTTGAAAGCGCTGCCCTTGCAGGGAGATCCGCTCCAGCGATTCCTGAATCAGGTCGGGGGCGGGATTCACAACGACCAGACCGGTCTGGGCATCGACCAACACCAGATCGCCGGTCTCGACCTGGGTCATGACCCCCATGGCCCCGACCACAGCGGGAATGCCGAGGGAGCGGGCGATCACCGCCGTATGGGAGGTCAGCCCCCCCCCTTCGGTGACAAAGGCTTTGATTTTACGGTGGGCCAGATGGGAGGTGTCGACCGGGGTGATGTCCTCGGCGACCACCACCGACCCTTCGGGAATCGCCCGCCAGCCGTCGCCATCCTCGCTGCCGAGCAGTGCCCGCATCACCCGCTGTCCGACCTGGAGCACGTCGACCGCCCGCTCCTTGATGTAGGGGTCGGGCAGATTGCGAAAGAGGTCGCAGATCTCGCCGATCTGCTGTTTCACCGCCCACTCGGCGTTGATGGAGCGCTCGCGAATGCGGCGGACGACCCCATCGAGCAGGGTCGGGTCTTGCAGCAGCAGCTCGTGGGCCTCAATCAAAATGGCAGGATCGCGGCTACCTAGGTTGCTGACCATCTGCTTGGCAGCGGCCAGTTGCCCTTTGGTTTGCCGGATTGCCTGTTCGAAACGGGCAATTTCAAACTCGATCATCCGGGCCGAAACGCTGCGCTCCGGCACATCGAGGTCGCCCCGGTCGAGCCGATAGACCACCCCCAGCTCCATGCGCCGACCGATCCCAACCCCGTTGATCTGAGCACCCGAACCGTTGGAGCGGGCCAATGCCTCGGGGGTGAGGATCATTGCTCCTCCCCGAAACGGTTGGCGACCAGCGCGGCCAACGCCTCGACCGTCTGCTCCTCGTCCTCCCCCTCGACCCGCAGGGTCAATTCGCTGCCGGGCCCGGCGGCCAACATCATCACCCCAAGAATCGACTTGGCGTTGATCTCGATGTCGCCTTTTTTAAGGAATACCTGACTTTTAAAGCGGGAGGCCTCTTGGACGAACCGGGCCGAGGCACGGGCATGCAGACCCAGGCGATTGACGATGTGCAGCGTCGCCTCACGCATGCTTCAGCCCCATGCGTGCCCGCCCCGGAAGAAGCTCCCCGGCGATCACAATCGACTTGGTTCCGGCGTCGCGTACCTGTTTGGCCAGCGCCTGCAACGAATTTTCTTGTCTGCGCCGGTCGGCCGCCTTAACCAGCATGGGCAGATTGACCCCCGCCACCACCTCAACCTTGTCGCCGAGCAGGCTGAGCGCCAGATTGGAGGGGGTACCGCCAAACATGTCGGTTAGGATCAACACCCCCTCGCCGGTATCGCCCCGCGCCACCCCTTCCTTAACCCGCGCCAGCGCCTGGTCGGGGTCGTCGGCCGATTCGATGCCCACCGCAACAAAGTTTTGCTGCTCCTCACCCAGAATATGGACCACCGCCCGATAGAGCTCCTGCGCGATTTGGGCGTGGGTGACAACGACAAGACCGATCATGGGATGCCTCCGTGGGGGCTGAACAGCGATTAATCGGTGGAATGGGGGGGGGAGTCGGGTGGATCAACCTTATCGCGGTGCCGTACCAACAGGTCGGGGTAGTGGCTGGCCAAACGGTGGGCCAATCCCTCGATCAAATAGACACTGCGATGTTGCCCACCGGTGCAGCCAATGGCGATGGTGACGTACCGCTTGAGCGCCTGGGCAAACCCCGGCAGCACCTGGCGCATCAAGGCCTCGATGCTATCAAGGTAATGCCCCACCTCGTCATGTCCCTGCAGAAAGTCGGCAACCGGTCGGTCGCAGCCACTCAGGGGGCGTAGATCGGGGTCGAAGTAGGGGTTGGGTAAAAAGCGGGCGTCGAACAGAAAATCGGCCTCCATCGGCAGCCCCCGTTTAAAACCGAACGAGAGCAACACCAGGGCCGGATCCCCCTTCATGCCCAAGCGGTCGATCACCGCGCGGCGCAACTGGTGTACGTTCATGGCGGTGGTATCGATGCGCAGCTCCGCCTCCTGACGCACCGGCGCCAAAAGGTCGTACTCCAACGCTACCGCCTCGCGCAGCGCACGCCCCGCCCCCACCGGATGGCGCCGCCTCGTTTCGCTGTAGCGGCGTAGAATCACCCCCTCGTCGCACTCCAGAAAGAGCAGGGAGGTCTCGGCGATGGGGTCGAGCTGGGCCCGCAACCCTTGCCACTGCGCCATTTCATCGGCATTACGAATATCGAAGCCCAGGGCAATGGGACGATCGGGGTGCTGTTCGAAACAGCGGCGAGCGACCTCGGGGAGCAACGAAAGGGGGGCGTTGTCGACGCTTTCGAACCCTTGATCTTCGAGGGCATGCAGGGCAGTGGAACATCCAGCACCCGACAAGCCCGAAATCAAAACGATGCGCCGACCTCGCCAACCCACCGTCAGCCTCCCCCCTCCATGAACATCCGCTCTTCGAGCTCCCGGGCCAGCTGCTCGGCGGGGTTGATCCCTTGGCAACGCAGCTGCTGCATCCGCACCGCCACCTCAACCAAAATCGCGATGTTGCGCCCCGGCGACACTGGCAACGCGATGCAGGGAATCTCTTCGTGCAGGATCGATTTGTTGCTTTGTTCCAACCCCAGGCGGTCGACCTGAACGTGCTGTTCCCAGGGGACCAATTCGATGATGAGCTGCAAACGTTTGTGTTCCAGGACCGCCGCAGCCCCGAAGAGTTTTTCGACGTCGAGAATCCCCAAGCCCCGGATCTCAAGATAGCGCCGCAGTGGCGCCGGGGAGGTCCCCCCCAAAATCCCCGGCGCATCGCGGCGCAGCTCCACCACGTCATCGGCGACCAAGCGATGGCCTCGGGTGATCAACTCCAGCGCCGTTTCGCTCTTTCCGATGCTGGAGGAGCCGGAGATGATCGTGCCGATCCCGTAGATATCGAGAAAGACCCCGTGAATATGGGTGGTGGGGGCGAGCTGAAGTTCGAGAAAACGGGTGGCGATGGGGAAGAATACGGCGGCGGTCAAGGGGGAGATCAGCAGAGGGACACCATGACGACCTGCAGCATCAACCAGGGCGGGATGAACCTCGCCATCGGTCAGCAGCACCACAGCGGTGAGATCGCGCTCGAAAATCCCGGCAATGGCCTGGGCTTTTTGGGCTTCGTCCAGAGTATTTAAAAAACCGGTTTCGGTACGGGTAATGACTTGGAGGCGATGGGGGTCGAGGTAATCGACGTAGCCGGTCAAAGCCAGGGAGGGTTTTTGCAGCTGGGGATCGCGGATCTGACGCCCCCCCCCTTCGTGCCCAGCCACCCATGTCAGTTGCAACGCGGCGGCTTCATTCTGGAACAGCTCGGAGATGGTGACCGCCATCGGCATGATTAGCCGCCTCCCTGATCCCCCCGACTGAGCTGCTCGTCGTAGCGGGTGAGGATGGAATAGAGCTCTTCACCGTTGTCCGCCGCCATTAACTCGTGGCGCAGGGCGTCGATCTTGAGCAGTCGGGAGATCCTCGCCAAAACCCGCAAGTGTTCGCTGACTGAGTCGGCAGGGGCGATGATGGCGAAGAAGAGATGAACCGGGGCGCCGTCCATCGCATCGAAGGCGATCCCTTCGGTGGAGCGCCCGAACGCACAACAGGGGTGGTCGATCCCCTTGATTTTTCCGTGGGGGATGGCGATACCGCCGCCGATGCCGGTGCTACCGAGTTTCTCGCGTTCCATGAGCACCCGCAGCACCTCGGTGATGGCCACCCCCTCCATCTGCCGGGCCAACCGGTCGGCCAGATGTTCGAGGACCACCTTTTTGGTCGCCCCAATGAGGGGATCGACCACCGCTTGCTGGGGGAGAATGGCGGCCAAGCCGTCGCCGACTTGACCCCCCTGCGCCGTCGAAACCGCCACGACCGATCAGACCTGGGGTTCGATCAGGCCGTAGTTCCCATCCTTGCGGCGATAGATCACGTTGATCTGCTCGTTCTGGGAGTTGGTGAACACCAGAAACTCGTGGTCGATCAGGTCGAGTTGCAGGGCTGCCTCTTCGACGCTCATCGGCTTGAGGGTGAAGCGGCGTGAGCGAATCACCACCGGACTGCTGGGCTCGCTCTGTTCGGCAGTCCCTTCGACCGAGATCTGCTCCAAAACCGACATATTCAGGTTCAGGGCGCGGTCGGCCTTGCTGGGCATATGGTGGCCCCGGCTTTTCAGTTTGTCTTTGTAACGCTTGAGCTGACGCTCCAGCTTGTCGGCCACCAGATCGATCGAGGCATACATATCCTCGCTCTGTTCCTCGGCATGGATGGTGGTGCCATTGGCCAGGATGGTGACATCGGCGATGTGGCGGAATTTCTCGACCGAGAGGATCACGTGCACGTCGATCACTTGGTCGAAGTACCGTTTCAAACGGGAAATCTTCTCTTCGACGTACTCCTTGAGAGACTCGGTCAGGTCGACGTTCTTTCCGGTAATCGTGATCTGCATGGGTTTTCCCCGGTTACGTTAACAGTGAATCTGGGCATTGAAGCCATCCGCCCCCACTTGGAACCCCGGTTTCGTGGAGCACTTGTTTTGGGGGTCGTGCGGTCGGCAGGACACAAAGGGCGGGAAGCCTACGGACCGGGCAGGGGGCCGTCAACGCACGCCCCGAACCTTCCCCCTTTCTTACCCCATTTTCCCCCCGTGCGCACCCCCCCGAGGGGTCGGGATGCCCCGACATCATCCCCATACCCCCCGCCAACCCCTTTCGCAGGCCCGCCCTCCCTGTATATCCAGGCCGAAATCGTCAGGGGAACTTCCATGGAAACGCCGAAAAAAGCCTCCTACCTTTTTCAGCGACGCTCCGCAAAAAGCGTGGTTTTTGCTCCGCTTGCAAAACCAGTCGGTTACGTCCCTGGTTTTGGCAGCCCATCCCTGGGCTGCTCGGAAGCGCTAATAAATCAGCGCTTCCCTATGGATTTTTAGCGGATATCTCTATTGCCCGATCAGTCCATTGCCGGGTCAGACCCAAGAAATCCTCGTGGCGACAGCGTCGTGAAATACTAGAACCGCCTTCAATAACGGGCGCCGCTCAAAACCGCCATCCCGGCGATTTTTTGAGGATCCGTCAGAGGGTACGCGGGACAAGTAGGTGCTCGGCATAATTGAAAATGTCTCTTCGCCGTCGGCCAGATCGTCTGCGCACGTCAGCCATTAATTCACCCCAAATCCTCTATTCATAACAACGTCACGTCGTTGGAACAAAAGGGGGCCGCAGATGAAGGATGATCGTTTCAGGATGGGCGGGGCCACAGGTTTTGGCATCGTCAAATAATGTATAGGAGGCCGATTAAGCATGGCCCACAAAAAAAGCTTCACAAGAAAAGCAAAATAAAACTATGCTTCCGACATTGCAGGTTGCCATTCATTTATGGGTTGTCCCTGTTTTTCCCACTCGTCTGGAGGTATTCCATGAACAAAGCTGAAGAGATGCGCCTGTTGATCGAAATCAACAAAGAGCTTGATGGCCTGCGTGCCGTTGTTGCGGGCAGCAAGGGGACCGTGACCGACGTCGAGGTCCTGAACGGAATCCGCAAGCAAGCTGGCCGTTTCAGCAAGGTTGCCCGCGATTACGATAGCGCCCTGAACCCCGACCGCCCCCGCCGTGGCCGTCGTCCCAAGGGGGAGTAATCCTCCGGTTGGGCTGGTTGCGGGGGAAATATCCCCGCCCCCAGAGGCTCTTCAAAAAAACCGCCGGATTAGCTCCGGCGGTTTTTTTTTGTCGTTGCGAGCACCCTTGATAAGTAATGGCCAGTGTGGGAATGGGGGTGGGCAGCCACCACCTCCGGGGTTCCAGTCACCACCACTTCACCCCCTCCGGCACCCCCTTCAGGGCCCAGATCGATAATAAAATCGGCGCTTTTGATCACGTCGAGGTTATGTTCGATCACCACCACGGTATTGCCCGACTCCACCAACCGTTGCAACGCCTCAAGCAATTGATCGACATCGGCAAAATGCAGGCCGGTAGTCGGTTCGTCCAGAATGTACAGGGTCCGCCCAGTCCCCTGTTTCGACAGCTCCCGCGACAGCTTCATCCGCTGCGCTTCCCCCCCCGAAAGGGTGGTTGCCGACTGCCCCAAGCGGATATATCCCAAGCCGACGTCGAATAGGGTTTGCAGCTTGCGATGAATCACCGCATGGTGGGCGAAAAAAGGCATCGCCTCCTCGATGGTCATTTCTAACACTTCGGTAATATTTTTACCCTTGTAGGCAATACGCAGCGTCTCTTCTTGATACCGCTTGCCATGGCAGGCATCGCAAGTTACGAACATGTCGGGCAGAAAGTGCATTTCGATGCGAATCAGCCCATCCCCCTTACACACCTCGCAGCGCCCTCCCTTGACGTTGAACGAGAACCGCCCCGACTTATACCCTTTGGCCCGCGCCTCGGAGGTTGCGGCATAGAGGTCGCGGATGGGGCCGAACAGCCCGGTATAGGTCGCCGGATTGGAACGGGGGGTGCGGCCAATGGGGGATTGGTCGATGGTGATGACCTTGTCGAGGTAGGCGGTCCCGTCCAGCGCATCGAGGTGGGGCAACTGAGTCCTACGCCCCTTGAGCGACTGATCGACGGCGGGGGCCAGGGTATCGAGGATCAGCGTCGATTTACCCGAGCCGCTCACCCCGGTCACCAAGGTCAGGGTCCCCAAGGGGATGTCGACATCGACCGCCTTGAGATTATTGCCGTGGGCGCCGCGCAGCTCTAAGAAGCGGCCATCCTTGGCGCGGCGACGTTTTTTGGGTACCGCGATCCAGCGTTCGCCGCGCAGGTAAGCGCCGGTCAACGAATCGGGGTTGGCCTCGATGGCGGCCAAATCGCCCGCCGCCACCACACACCCCCCGTGTTCCCCGGCGCCGGGCCCCATGTCGACGATGAAGTCGGCCGCCCGCATGGTGTCCTCGTCGTGCTCAACCACCACGACGGTATTGCCCATGTCGCGCAGCCGTTTCAGGGTGGAAATCAGCCGGTCGTTGTCCCGTTGATGCAGTCCAATTGAGGGCTCATCGAGGACGTAGAGCACCCCCGAAAGCCCCGCTCCGATCTGGGTCGCCAGCCGAATCCGCTGCCCCTCCCCCCCTGACAGACTCCCCGCTTTGCGGTCGAGGGTGAGGTAGTCAAGCCCCACGTTAATCAGAAAGTCCAGGCGACTTAGCCCCTCTTTTAAAATCCGCTGCGCCACCGCCTTGCGCGAGGGGGCCAATACCAGCGAGGTCAGATGCTGGCGTGCCTTGGCGATGGTCATCGCCTCAAGGTCGGCAATATTCAGCCCACCGATCCGCACCGCCAGTGCCTCGCTGCGCAGCCGTTTGCCCTGGCACGCGTCGCAAAGGCGCACCGACAAAAAGCGGCCGAGATCCTCGCGTACCTTTTCGGAATCGGTCTCCCGCCAGCGCCGCTCTAAATTGGGGATCACCCCCTCGAAGGGGCGGTTGACCGAATAGCTGCTACGCTCGCCCGCGAATTCAAAGCGGATCGTCTCGCTGCCCGAACCATAGAGCACCACCTGTTGCACCTTTTCATCCAAATCCCCCCAGGCGGTGTCGAGGCTGAATTGGTAATGGGTGGCCAGCGCCTCGATGGTTTGCCCGTAGAACTCCCCCTGCCCCCCCCAGGCAGCGATGGCGCCGCCACGTAGCGACTTGCGGGGTGAGGGGATCACCCGTTCGGGATCGAAAAACTGCTTTTCTCCCAATCCATCACACTCGGGACAGGCCCCTTGGGGGGAATTGAACGAAAACAGGCGCGGCTCTAGCTCCGGCAAGGTGAAGCCGCACTCGGGACAGGCCAGATGTTCCGAAAGCAGGAGCGGATCCAGCGCCGCCTCCCCCTCCTTTACCACCGGCACCACCCGCACCAATCCCTCGGCCAAAGCCAATGCCTGTTCCAAGGCCTGACCTAGACGCTCTTGCACATCACCCTTGAGGACAATCCGGTCAACGATCACCTCGACGTCGTGGCGCACCTTGGGATCGAGCTCCGGCACTGCGTCCAAGGTATACATCTGCCCGTCGACCAGCACCCGCTGAAAGCCATCCTTACGCAACTTGTCGAATTGGGCGGCAAAGGCCCCCTTGCGACCCCGCACGATGGGGGCGTTGACCATAATCCGGGTCCCCTCGGGCCAATCGAGCACCCGGGCCACCATCACCGGCACCGGGCAGGCGTCAATGGGGATGTTGTCGTTGGGGCAAAAGGGGGTGCCAACCCGGGCATACAGCAGGCGCAAGTGGTCGTGGATCTCGGTGATGGTGCCGACGGTGGAGCGGGGGTTGTGGGAGACCGACTTCTGCTCGATGGCGATGGCGGGCGACAGGCCACTGATTTCGTCGACGTCCGGTTTTTCCATCAGTTGCAAAAATTGCCGGGCGTAGGCCGAGAGCGATTCGACGTAGCGCCGCTGCCCTTCGGCATAAAGGGTGTCGAAGGCCAGCGACGACTTGCCCGAACCCGAAAGGCCGGTAATTAAAACCAGACGGTTGCGGGGGATGGAGATGTCGAGGTCGCGCAGGTTGTGGACCCGGGCGCCGCGAATATCGATGGTATCCATGGGGGAGACGCCAAAAAGACAAGAAGGGAGGGAGGAAGTTGTCTATGCTTGCCGGGGCCGGTGGTTCATCCGCCCCAACCCAATAGTACCGCTACGCCGCCGCCGCCCGAGGGATCGCGCGCGGCGATTTTCCTGAGAACCCTCGAACGACAAGCTGGAGGAATCCATGATTAACAAGGTGATTTTGGTCGGCAACCTCGGCCGCGACCCCGAAGTGCGCTACACCCAAAACGGCGATGCGGTGGCCACTCTGAACATCGCCACCACCGAATCGTGGCGCGACAAACAGAGCGGAGAGCGTAAGGAGTCCACCGAGTGGCACCGTGTGGTGATCTGGGGCAAACAGGCCGAGATCGCCAAGCAATACCTGAGTAAGGGGCGGCAGGTCTACGTCGAGGGGCGGTTGCAAACCCGTAAGTGGACCGACCAGAACGGGCAAGAGAAGTACACCACCGAGGTTCGCTGCGACAACTTCAAAATGCTCGGCGGTCGCGGTGGTGAAGGGGCTGGCGGTGGTGGATTCGATGCCCCTCGTGGCGGCGGCGCCCCTAGCCAGAATCAAGACCCCTTCGGCCCCCAGGGCGGCGGCAACAACAGCGGTCCGGCCTTCGATGACGGCTTCGGGGACGACGACATCCCCTTCTGATCGACCCCCGCGCCGCCGGGCAACCCTGGCGGCGCGGGCTACCGCTTTATCCCTCGTTTGACTCCGAAAACAGCGCTTTCAACACGCTCCCCGCCTTGAGCACCCCACCCCCCTCTTGAGCAGGAACCGCCTGGGCGGAATCGATTTTTGCCTCACCCTTCTGAGCCGAGGCAACAGCCGGACGTTTGCGGGCGGCGGGGCGTTTGGGCTTGCTCGGCTCCGGTTGGGTCTCGGAGGCAGATGGCTCGACCGGGGCAGCCACGGGCTGTGCGCTGGCAGCAACTACCGCCTCGACCACCGGAGCGACGCTTTCCCCTCCCCCCTCGACCTGTCCCGCATCCGCCGGTTTGCGGCGACGGCGACGGCGCTTGGGTTTCACCCCCTCCCCTTCGACGGCAGTTGCTGCCTCGGGAGCCGGGACGGGCGGGGCCACCTGGGCCACCACGACCTTTTCATCGGCCTGGGGCGCTGCCTCGCTCGGTTGTTCGCTGCGGCGTCGACCACCGCGCTCCCCCCTCTCGGAACGACCACCACGCCCTTTTCCTCCATCTCTTCCCGAAGACTCTTTCGGTTTGCGGGCCGAGCGGGGGGGCTCAATCGGGGTCACCAGCTCCGCTTCTTCGAACCACTCCACCGGGATCTTCATACCAATGTACTTCTCAACGGCGGGCAGGTTTTCGGCGGTGTATTCGTCGCAAAAGGTCAGCGCATCCCCCTCGGTCCCTGCACGGGCGGTACGACCAATGCGGTGGACGTAATCCTCGGGATCAAGGGGCAGATCGAAGTTGACCACATGGGTCACCCCGTCGATGTGCAGCCCGCGGCTGGCCACGTCGGTGGCGATCAAAATCGGCAACTTGCCCTCTTGAAAACGGCTGAGAACCGACAACCGCTTGGTTTGGCGCACGTCGCCCGAGAGGTAGCCCGACTCGTAGCCGTTGGCCGCCAGGTAATCCTGGAGCTTTTCACCCATCCGTTTGGTGTTGATGAAAATCATGATGCGGGTGGCCTGCTCCCCCATCCTTTTAAGCCAACCCAGCAAGAAGGGGATCTTTTCGCGGCTGCCAATATGGTAGAGGGCCTGACGCACCTTCTCGGCGGTCATCTGATCGGGGGTGGCCGAAACGAAAACCGGTTCGTTCATGAAGCGCCGGGCCAACTCCCGCGAGTTGAACCCCATGGTGGCCGAAAAGAGCAGGGTCTGACGGCGGTCGGGGCCGGGCATCTTGGAAAAGAGCCATTTGAGATCGTCGATGAAGCCCAGATCGAACATCCGGTCGGCCTCGTCGATAATCAGCACCTGAAGCTGCTTAAGGTCGTAAACCCGCTGTTTGAGGTAGTCCATCAACCGCCCCGGCGTTCCCACCAGTACGTCGATGTCACCCGCCTCCAGCTGCTTACGCTGCTTTTCGTAGTCGACGCCACCGAAGACACACAGGGTGTTCAAACCGGTATGGGCCCCCAGCACGGCGGCATCTTTTTCGATCTGCACCACCAGCTCGCGGGTCGGGGCCAGTACCAGTGCCCGGGGCAGGCTGCACCCCTCCTGCCGTGCCACTTGGCGGTCGCTGGCGTGCAGCCGTTGGTAGGTGGCGATCAGGAAGGCGGCGGTTTTACCCGTGCCGGTCTGAGCCTGGCCGGTCACGTCGCTACCTAAGATGGCAGGGGGGATGGATCCTTCTTGAATCGGGGTCAGGGCATCGAAACCGGCATCGCGAATACCGGCCAGCAAACCCTCATGCAACCCAAGCTCTTCAAACTTCATGAATACCTCGAAACTACAATCAACATCGATCCGGGGGCCAAGCCGACCATCGGTCCTCGGCCATCATCCGAAAAATACAAAAAAAGCCCGGCCCCGAGCGAGGGACCGGGCTTGAAACTACGCCTATCTTCACACGATGCGCCCCATCAAGCCACGCCAACGCCAAAATGGCGCCCTTTGCTACGCTCAATGGCCGTATCCGGTCCCCTGAAACAGATAATCGGAGAGCTGGGCGAATTTGTGGATCATCCGCCGCGCCATATCGTCCACCTGCAACACGATGAATTGCATGATTTTGAAGGCGGTGGGGGGGTGGTCGTGCATGAAACGCTCAAAATCCGCCCGCTTGAGAACATAAACAACCGTCTCGGTGCGGGCAATGGCGTTGGCCGAATGGGGCCGTCCATCGAGAAAGGTCAAATAACCAAAAATGTCGCCCGCGCCAAAGGTATAGAAGGGATACCCCTTTTCCCCCTTTTCGTTGCGCCCGTATTCGCTTTCGACCGTCAACTCGACACTGCCGTCGCGCAGCAAAAACAAAAAGGGATCGGTTTTGCCCTCGGCGAAAATCACGCTGCCCTCGGGGTAACGCCGTTTTTCCAGGACGGCAGCCAACGCCGCCACCTGATCGGAGGACATATCGCGGCAAAAGGGCTGGTCGGCAAATTTTTTGACTTCGATGTCTTCGATAATCATGGCGTCTCCCCTCGAAAGTGGCGTGGCGGCTCGTACATGGTGGGCTGATTGAAAGCGCCCGTTATGGTACAGCAAGCCGGGTGCCATAACCGACAAAAATAGAGCCCCATTAGCAAGGCTATGTGTAACTATTCAGCCCCACCCCCAAAAAAACACTTGACAAGGTTTTTTCAAGAAAATCCAGTCCTCGCCTTAATCTGCCGGGCGCCGCTCAAAAGGGTGTTTCCTGTGCCCCATAAGGCGCCCTAACCCTCGCCGATGTAGCGGCCACTACGGGGGGGTGTTGCGGGGCTCTTCAGGGCTGTGTGGCGGCTTTACGGCACGAAAAATCGACCCCAAAAACCGGTGTTATCATCGCCTCACGACAACCGATACGAGGTGAACCCCGGTGACCATCAACCGCATCGATGCCACGGCAGCGGTGGCACACGTTAAAAAATTACTGGCG
>MNWR01000105.1:0-565 GCA_001872725.1 Proteobacteria bacterium CG1_02_64_396
GCTTTACCCTGTCAACCCCTCTTTTTTCGTTTCTTTTGCTCGACCGAGTCGACCTAAGTAACTCAAAAGACTGTTGTTTTACAGGCCGCCGTCTCCGGCAAGGGGCGGGATAGTAAGCATCCCAATCACCCTGTCAACCCCAGGTCATCTCGATTTGTTCACGGCCGATTAAGCCATTCTAAATCTTTGATGCCAAAGAGATTTCCCCGGCCTCGAACCATCCGGTTCTCAGCCGGGCGCGAATCCTAGTCGCCAGGCCTTCACTGTCAAGCCTTAGTAACACCGAACAGAGAAGATGGTGGGCGATGCTGGGATTGAACCAGCGACCCCTGCCGTGTGAAGGCAGTGCTCTCCCGCTGAGCTAATCGCCCCACTTTTCTTGCCCCCCTCTCCAGGGGGCGTGGTTTATAAGGATGCGGCGTCGCGCTGTCAACCTGACTTCCAGAGCCTCAACCTTTGCAGACGATCTCTAGGAGTCTGTCGGACTTGAGATCGTCCTACTGCGCCGGCGGGTAATCGGTCCAAATTTCCCCGGTTTTTCGTCACATAGACACCACTATGATCC
>MNWR01000105.1:573-42462 GCA_001872725.1 Proteobacteria bacterium CG1_02_64_396
CACTCGGCTCGCTACGGACGCTCAAGCCCGACAGACTCCTAGGCTGTGGTCCAGATTAAGCGCGATCTCATCTTCTAAGGCTGGAGAGCCCACGTGGATAATCTCAGCCGGTTGTTTCAACACTTCACGCACAAAGTTCGGCATTGCAAACACAGCCTTGTGCGTGGCGCCGTTATAATACTGAAGATCTGATAGGGCTCGTTCGGCAATACGCCGATCCACTTCTCCTTCGCTCAGCGCCAAGGGGTCGACATCGTCTGATGCCACCGCCATCGCCCACCAAGTGCCATACAGCGGCACATAGACCAAATAGGGGCAGACCACGCGAAACACCGACTCCAAGGTCTTGATGATCCGATTGAAAGTGTTCGGCCTGGATATGGGTGATTCGACATGAAGCGACAACACCCCGCCCGGATTGAGCGTCTGCTTGCATGCCGCATAGAACTCATGGGTATACAGCGCCAGCGATGGGCCGAAAGGATCGGTAAGGTCGAGGATTACCTGATCGTATCGATCAGAGGTCTGTTCAATATAGGCCTTGCCGTCCATGATGCGAACATCAAGCCGTGGATCTGAAAAAACGCCCCGGTGGATTTCGCCGAGGTATTCTTTGGCCGCCTCGACAACACCACCGTCGAGTTCCGCCATGACCACCTTTTCCATGCAGGCATGCTTAAGAAGCTCTTCGACCGTCCCGCCGTCACCCCCACCCACCACCAGCGCAGACCGGGGCCGGGGGTGGGCAATGGCAGGGACATGAGCGATGTTTTCGTGGTAGAAGAATTCGTCCCGCTCGGAGGTCTGGAAGACCCCATCCAGGCGAAGCAACCGACCAAACATCGGTGTCTCGAATACTTCGAGCGACTGAAACTCGGTTGCGCTTTGCACAATCCGCTTGCCGACACGCAGGAAATAGCCGTAGTTGGGATTGAGCTGCTCTAGGAGGAAGCGCTCGTGCGAGTCGGCCATGCCTTTTCTCTCCTTCTACACCCGGAGGGCGGCGATTCGACGGTCGTTATTCCCGCTCAACGCAGTGAAACTTGGGATTGCCCGGCTGATAGGTTGCGACCAGAGAGTTAAACAACCGGCGCGCTTTGGCTCTGTTGTCGCTGGTGTAATTGCAGACGTACACATCCAACGTGACGTAACGCTTTTCTGGCCAAGTGTGGATCGACAGGTGCGATTCAGCCAAAACAACCACCCCCGTCACACCTCCATCCTCGCCAAATTGATGGAAGTAATTACCAACCACGGTCAATCCCGCCGTCTGGACCTGCTCGACACAAAAATCGCGAAGGAAGTCGGCATCGAAGAAATAACGGTCTTCACCTTGGCATTCATAGAGATCCCCAATGAGATGAAGACCCACGCTGAGTTGCTCTACCTGGGGAACAGCTTCCACCGGTTGTGCCATCGTCACCCCCTGATGTCGGGACAGAGCCCACTTACGTGCCGCAAAAATCCGCGGCAACCCACAAAAGAAGAAACCCCGCCGGAGGTAAGCCCGGACGGGGTTCGTGGCAAGGTATTGGTGGGCCGTGAAGGACTCGAACCTTCGACCCGCTGATTAAGAGTCAGCTGCTCTACCAACTGAGCTAACGGCCCACACCTCGATGACCACCCACTTTAACCGGCTCGTGGCGCCAGAAATAAGTGGGGGCCTATGGATACACGCAATGAATGGGGTGAGTGAAGGGACTCGAACCCTCGACAACCGGAGCCACAATCCGGGGCTCTACCAACTGAGCTACACCCACCATACAACACAACATTTAAATTGGCGCGCCTGGCAGGAATCGAACCTGCAACCTACGGCTTAGAAGGCCGTTGCTCTATCCGGTTGAGCTACAGGCGCTCACATTGCCGGTCGATCACAACGCTTCAAATGCCTCCTGCTCGGCTTGCAGGCCTGAGGGGACTTTCAAGCCAAGGTTGGTCGGGGCGAGAGGATTCGAACCTCCGGCCCTCTGCTCCCAAAGCAGATGCGCTACCAGACTGCGCTACGCCCCGTCCCATCCGTGAGCCCCCAGACTCGGCTTTTGGGCCGGGATCTCCAGGGGGCGCGAACTATACGGAGCCCCCCCTACCCCGTCAATAATCGTAGCGCCCCTTTTTCACCATAAATCCCCCCCCTCCAAACGGAACAGTTCCGTGACTTTGGCGACGTTTTTTGTCGAAGTCACGATCAGCAGGTGATCGTCCGCCTGGAGTGTGGTTGCACCTGTAACCGGGATGCTGATTCCTGCCCGCACAATCCCGCCCACCACCGTACCCTTGGGAACCGGCAACGCAGCGATGTTGACCCCTTCAAGCGAGGAGCCCGACGAAATCACCCCCTCCAATAGCTCAGCCCGCTCCCGCAGGGTCACCGAAGCAGCAATCAGCCCTTCACGCATCAACAGCAAAATTTGCGACACCGTGATGAGCCGCGGCGACAAGGGCACATCGACCCCCATCTGGCGGGCCAAGTGCATGTAGGTGGCATTGTTGACCAAGGCAACGGTCTTGCGAATACCGCTGCGCTTACCAAGCAGCGCCGAGAAAATGTTGATCTCGTCGCGGTCGGTCACCGAGATGAAGAGATCTTTGCCATGGGCCTCCTCCGCCAAGAGCTTTTCATCCAGCACCGAACCCATGACCACCGTAAAGTCTTCTTCTGAGGCATCTAGGATTGCACGGGCCCGCTCCTCATCGAGTTCAACCAACGTCACCCGGACCCCCTGTTCGCGGCATTGTTGGGCTAACTTAGCCCCAACCTGCCCTCCACCTGCGATCAGAACCGAACGGGCCGCGTGTTCCGGTTTGCCCATCAAACCCATGGCGCGTGGAAGTTGATCAACTGGACAGATGAAATAGACCTCGTCGTCGTCCTGGAGCACTGTGCGCCCCGTGGGCATCTCGATCTCTTCGCCCCGAAAAACCGCCACAACCGTGAATGGAAGCTCTCCCAGCAAGGCGGGCAGGTCGCGCAGCGCATGGCCCAAAATGTAGGCGCCGACATTCAGTCGCACCCCGATCAATGCCAGAAGACCATCCGCCAGGTACTGCACCTCGAAGGCGCCGGGGGTCATCACCAAACGCATGATCGCCTGGACGACCTCCCGTTCGGGGGAAATCGCCAAATCCACAATTCCGGCGCCATCGCGCCCGAAGAGCTCGTCGGCGAATTCGAGCAACTCGTCGGTTTCCAACCGCGCCACCGTCGTTGGTGTATGAAAAATAGCCCGAGCCAACCGACAGGCGACCAAATTGACCGCCTCGTTGTCGGTCACCGCAATGACCGTCTCCATCTCGTGAGCGCCTGCCCGCTCCAAAACACTGGGCCGCAGCACATCACCCGCCACCGTGGCAACATCGGCTTTTTCGGCCAGATCGGCACACAACGCCTTATTGCGATCGACCACCGTGACCATGATGTCGCGATTGCGCGAGAGCGACAGCGCCAAATTGGCACCAACTTCACCCGCCCCAAGAATCAGGATGCGTTTTTCCACCTACCCCTCCAAGGTTGCATGAGACGGGACGGTCAGTGGCCGCCCTTCGTCGCTTTGACTACCATCTACCCATGAACCCACAAACTCATCCCATCGTTCTGGCCGTGACTGGAGCTTCCGGCGCCCCATATGCGGTACGCCTGCTTGAGACCCTGATTCGCCAGGATATTCCTGTATCGCTGCTGCTCTCGGACGCGGCTCGCGTGGTCTTGAAAACCGAATGCGATTGGGTGCTTCCCGATGATCCGGCTGGCACATCCCAAGCGCTTCAATCGCGCTGGGCAGAACGGGCAACCCTTATTACCCCCTACGGATTACGGGATTGGTTCGCCCCTCCCGCATCGGGCTCCGCCCCCTCTCGGGGAATGGTGGTCTGCCCATGCTCGATGGGAACCCTGTCGGCCATCGCCCACGGAGCCTCCGACACCTTGATCGAACGGGCCGCGGATGTGCATATTAAGGAAAAACGCCCTTTGATCCTCGTGCCCCGTGAGACCCCCCTTTCGCCCATCCATTTGGGCAACATGCTACGCCTCGCGGAGCTGGGGGTTCGCATAGTGCCCGCGATGCCAGGATTCTACCATCACCCCCAAGGGATCGACGATTTGATCAACTTTGTTGTCGCCCGAATTCTGCAATCGCTGGCGCTCCCCCAAACCTTGGTTCCAGCCTGGGGCGAACCGTCGTGAATATCGCCTTGGGTATGATTCCCCATTCGCTCCGTTTGCTCGGATTGTTTCTGACCATGTTCTGGACGCCTTTTACGGCTTGGAGCGCCGACGGCGGTTTAACGGTTGGCCACGCCACCGCTGAAATCGAATTGGGCAACAGTTCCGATCCCCAAAAGGAGGCGTTTGAGGCGGCCATCCGGGCCGGCTTTTTGCAGGTTGTCCACCGCTTTGCCCCCCGCTATCGCTGGAGCGATCTTGACACCAAAATCGCCCGCATCGCCCCGGCCCCATTGGTGAAAAACCTCTATCCTCGAACCGTGGAATGGCGCCCAAAAACCCTTTTTGTCGATCTGGCCATTCAATTTCATCCCCAGAAATTGGCCGAGGCTCTAGGATCGATCGGTTACTTGGTCTTCCCCCCGTTTCCCCATCTCAATATGGCCTTGCTCATTCAAGAGCCGTTCCGCTCCCTCACCCCAGACCCCCTTCACCCCGTCGAACCATCCCCCCCCACGAAACCCCTTCCTGCGATGTTGAGCGACCTGAGCAAGGAGCACGGGTGGCCTACAACGACGATTCCGTTGGCATTTTCTGATTTTTCAATCGAACCGCCGACCCCCGAATGGTTAGAGGCGTTGTTGGTTCCAAGGATTCGCACCGGGGAGTTGGGCTGGGTTGTTGTCGGAACCACAGTAGAGTCCCGCAATGGCCCCCTTTTTACCGGTTGGTCAGGCTGGATAGACCAAGACGGGCAGGGAGAAGTCCACTCCTTGGATCAACTGGTGGGCGAAGGGGGCGTAGAGGCATTGGTACAAGAGCAGTTCAACGAATTGCTGGATCGTTGGTTGGAACTCAAGGGCAGTCAGGGGCAAGTGCGTTATTCGAGGCTGCTTCTGGTTCGCGGATTCGACGATATCTCAACTGTCTATCGCATGACCGCGCAGCTGCGCCGCCTGCCCCAGGTCGACGACTGCCGCTTTTTACGGTACGACGACGAGGGGTTGACCCTGACCATCGACGCCCACGGTCCGGCCATCGACCTTCCTCGCGCCCTCGAACGGCTGGGGTTTGGACGACCTGAGGATGAAACCGACCGGCTCGCCATCAACCATTTGCGCTCCAGCCCCGTCATCGAGGAACGGTGAATCCCTCCCCCTATCGCCACATCCCCAACACCTTGACCCTGCTTCGGATCGCGATGGTCCCCTGGCTGGGCTGGACCCTCTGGAAGGGCGAGTGGAGTTGGGCGCTGGGGATCCTGCTGGCCGCTGGCCTGAGCGATGCCCTCGACGGTTATTTGGCCCGGCGCTTTCACTGGCGCTCCCGGTTTGGTGCGGCGCTGGATCCATTGGCCGACAAATTGATGCTGATGACCGCCTTCGCCACCCTGGCCGCCAATGGCGCCGCACCCACGTGGCTGGCGTTTCTGGTGTTATGGCGCGACGGATTGATCCTTTACGGCGTTGTGCATTTTTTCCTTACCCGCGGTCCATTGCCGATGCGACCGACCTTGCTGGGCAAAACCACTACCGCAGCCCAGATCTTCTACGGGGTCTGCCTGATTATTCTCAATTGGTTGGGCATGGTGGCGCTGAGTCAAAACCCGATCTTGATTGCCCCGATTGTGGCGCTGACCATCTTTTCAGGGCTGGATTACATCCGCATCTGGTGGGGCGACATGCAGGCGGTCCCGCCGCGCCGTGTCCGCCCCCAGGTTTAAACTATGGCCCAACCGACCCTTGACATCCTGGGACGTGCTCCGCGGCGCTTCGAGAGTTTTTTGGCCTCCTCCCACAACCGAAACACCGTCGCCTTTTTGGAACGCTTGGCCCGAGGGCAAGAACGGATGCCGCTCCATTCCCTGGGCATCGTCGGACCGGCCGGCAGCGGCAAGAGCCATTTGCTTGAAGCCTTCGC
Organism: Proteobacteria bacterium CG1_02_64_396; assembly: GCA_001872725.1. Lineage (NCBI taxonomy): Bacteria > Pseudomonadati > Pseudomonadota > Proteobacteria bacterium CG1_02_64_396. The sequence goes on from MNWR01000105.1 coordinate 6,659, forward strand.
TGCGGTGCGCGGGGTCGAGGTCACCCGACCGGAGCAGGTCCCCTCCCCGGTTGACGAGGCCTTTGAGCCGTTTGTGTTTCACCACCTAACGGCGGGCAGCGTCGTGTTGGACGATGTGCAGCGGTTGAATACGACAGCGCAGGAGGGAATGGTCCACCTGTATAACCGTCTGAAGAACCAAGGGGGGATGCTGCTGTATGCCAGCAGCGGCAGTATTTTGGAGCTGGATCTGCTTCCCGACCTACGTTCTCGGCTTTTGTGGGGACCGGTTTTGCCGCTGTTCGAGCCGGAGGAGGAGGAGCAGCTGGCCATTGCGGCGCAGCTCGCCCAAGAGCGAGGGTTCAACCTACCAGAGGGAAGTGAGCGTTGGCTTACCGAACAGGGTCCACGGCGCATCGGCGAATTGATCGCCCTGATGGATGATCTGCACCGGGGCTCGTTGACGCTGCGCCGTCCCATCACGCTGGTGCTACTGCGGCAACAATGGCGGGCGATGCACCCCTCCCTTCACGACTGACGTTACTCCGAAGCGCCCAAGGCTATCAGCGCCGAAATCACCTCCTCGGTGGCAACATCGTCGGCGATCACCCCTTGGCCGATCCCCTTGAGCAAAATCCAGCGTGCCTTCCCGCCGATCCATTTTTTGTCGCGCCCCATCGCCTTCAGGTATTCGTCCACACTGAACGAAGGCAGGTCAACCGGCAGATTCAAACGCCGTAGTAGAGGTGCGATTCGACTGTAATCGGCATCGGGTAACCAACCCCGATTGCGAGAAATCAACGCCGCCACACAGTGACCAATAGCTACCGCCTCCCCATGCCGGAATTGGCAGTATCCGGTCAAGGCCTCCACGGCGTGCCCTGCCGTATGGCCCATATTCAAAAGCGCCCGAACCCCCCCTTCGCGCTCGTCTTCGCCAACCACCTCGGCCTTGATCCGGCAAGAATCGGCCACGATGCGGGCCATCATTTCGGGATCAAGGGCGGCAATGGCCTCGACGTGGTTTTCAAGCAGATCGAACAATGCCGGATCGCGAATCAATCCGTATTTGACCACTTCGGCCAAACCGGCGGACCGCTCCCGGGGCTCCAGAGTCTGGAACACCTCCAAATCGGCCCAAACCAAAACGGGTTGATAAAACGCACCGATCAGATTTTTGCCCAGGGGATGGTTCACCCCGGTTTTGCCCCCCACCGATGAGTCAACCGCCGCCAAAATGGTGGTCGGCACCTGCACGAATGGAACACCTCGGTAATACGTCGCCGCGACAAAGCCGGTGATGTCTCCGACGACCCCCCCGCCCAATGCCACCAATAAGGTCTGGCGATCAGCTCGAAAACGTTCGAGCAATTGATCGTAAATCTCGGAGACCGTCCCCAAGTGTTTAACAGTCTCGCCATCGTCGATGGTGACCGTCCCCACCTGAAAACCGGCCCGACTCAGACTTGCCTCCACTCGAGCGCCATAGAGGGGGCCAACCACCGCGTTGGTGACGACAACCGCCTTGCGACCGGCGTGTTGAGCCGCCAATCGCGCCCCCAGCCCGTCGAGGTGGTGCTGGCCAATGACGATGTCGTAGGCTCGTTCGCCCAGAGAAAGATGGACTACCGTGGGAGCGTTCATGGGGAGCAACGATCTCGCAGATTTAAGAAGAGGGGGAGGGATAACGCCGGCCGATCCACAGGATCAACGGCGCCATCAGCAACGCCGAAACGGCAGGCGTCACCAGGATGAAATCGCGTCCGATCAAGGTAAAAGCCACAAAGGTGGTCACAATCCCGGTCACGAAGCCGTTATTCTCCCAGAAGAAGAGCCACTTGGCCCGCATCACGTGTTGCCGTGCCCGGAAGAAGAGCCCCGCGTAAAGCCCCGATCCCACAATCAGCAGACAAAGCACCGGCATCAACCAACCCTGAAACTGGAAGGTACTTAAGAGTGCGGCCCCCAGGTAATAGGACGCTGTTCCGCCCAGCAAAACCCAAACCTCAAGATCCTCACCCTTGCGCCAGGCTAGGCCAAGCACGCTGCCCACCAACCAGGCAACGGTGACCGTTAAATAGGTGGTGTAGGCGCTGGAGAGGTAGAACTCCACCGTGAAGAAAAAACTGAATTGAAGCACGGCGAACATCCAACCGATCCCGAAGAAGATCGCCGCCGCACCAAATCCAGCCCCGCTACGGGGGGGGTGAACAACTGCCGCTGAATCACTCATGGCTTAGCTCCATACCGAGACACAAAACGCTCCCACCCCCGCTCCAAGACCGTGTTGAGGTGGTCAATGGAGATCGGCTCGACCCCGGCAGTGATATCCCGAACCTGTTCGGTGGAATATAGGGTTGCCTGACCCCGTTCGCGCCGGTTGACCCCAGCCTGTAGATCTTTCATGTCAAAACGCAGGTGGTCGCCTGCATAGGCAAATCCCCGGTCGGCCCAGCTGCTGGAAACCACGAAGACCTGGTCGTAGACCCGAAGCAACGCTGCCGAAATCTGGGCAGGACTGCGATCATTGCGCTGCAGCAAGCCCGAGAGCTGAACCGCAATGGCCCCATCGGGCTTTAATCGGCTCTTGACCATCCGGTAGAACTCCTCGGAGTGAAGGATCGCCTCCTGAATCACCAACGGCGACGGCACATCCATGACCACCAAGTCGTACAGCTTGTCGTGGGTCATCAAAAAGTGTTTGCCGTCGTCGACTTCAAGGTGCCAGCGCTTTTTGTCGGCCAGGTGGTTGTAATCGGGGAAGAACTCCATCCCTGCGGCGGCCACAGCCCCGTCCAGCTCCACGGTGGTGACCTCCCTGGCATACGGGTAAACGTGATCGACCGAGGCCATCGTCCCCGAACCAACCACCAGCACATCGATGGGGCCGTTCTTGGATTGAAGCTCCGCCGGAAGCCCGGCCAAGTACACGTTGAGCGCTTCAAGATCTTGCTCGTCGAAATTCCGCAGCCCATTGAGGTAGATCATGCGCCCCCGAGCATCGGCGGCCCGCACCACCTCCACCTTTTGATAGGGGGAGTTAACGCTGTACATCACCTCAATTTTCGAAAATCCGTGTTTCTTTTCATACAGGTACGCAGTGGATGGAAAGTCGAAGCCGTTGAAGTCGAAGGGATAAATCACGACGAAGAGGGCCAGCGCCGCCGTCACCTGTTTGTTACGCCAGAGCAGGTGCAAGATGAAGGTCAGGCTGACGAGGTAGACCAACATTACGTAGAGGAATCCTGCTTGACCTACCGTGAAGATCAGGGCAATGCCTGCCACCGCCCCCGACAACTCCAGGGCATAAGCACTGGGCAAACTCAGCCCCTCCCCGTCGTCCCGCGGTTCTTCGTCGATGAACAGGGGTAAAAAAATGCTGTAGAGGGCAGAAAGCAAAAGCGCCCACCCCAGCACCAACAGCACAAAACCCCACCCGTTCAGCCCGATGTCATACAAGTATGCGGTCACCACCCGGGGCAAAACCGGCAGGCTCCAGTGCAACAAAAAACTGATGAGGGAAAAGGCGAAAAAAACTTTTGGGGAGATACGATCCGAGAGGGCGTACCCCAGCGACAAGCCTAAAAAATAGGCCAACGTCACCAGAATAATCACCACCTCCTCGCCATAGAGGATGGAGGTGAACTCCCGGACCATTACGAACTGCAGGATGAAAAGATTGATGCCGCTTAAGAAGAGGATCCAACGGCGGGTTGAAACTTGGGCAACGTGAGGCGTCACAGCAGCTCCTATCTGCGTTGGTCAATCAGGGCCAGCAGCGTTGTTCGAACTTCGTATCGCGTCGTGGTATCCGCTCACAAGTTCTTGAATGATTTGCGGGATTTTACCTTTGGCGTCGACTCGGCGATGACTTGCTTCGGCGTACAGAGGAGCCCGCTCTGTGAAAATCCTGCGCATGCGCTCGGCTGTATCTTGAGGATTGCCCGCCACAAGGGGGCGACTACTGCCGGTCACCCGCCGAATGAGCAACTCGATGGGGGCATCGAGCCAAACCACCCAGCCGGTTTGTTTCATCAAGGCCCTGTTGTCTGGCGACAGTATCGCCCCACCCCCCGTTGCCACCACTAGAGCCGGACCGTTGCACACCTTCTGCAGGGCCTCCAGTTCACGCCGCCGAAACCCCTCTTCCCCCTCACCGGCAAAAATATCGGGTATCGACATCCCCGCTTGATGCTCGATCAAGGTGTCGAGGTCGACAAAAGAAAGGCCGAGGGCTCTTGCGAGCCCCCGGCCGATGGTGGATTTTCCGGCGCCCATCATGCCGGTCAGAAAGATGTGCATGGGGGGGTTAGTTCACCGTGATATTGATGGTTGCGGTGTACCCACCACAATCGACCGTCACCGCGATGGTATCTGCCGGCGCCGCGGTACCCGGGATGGTCGCCGTCACCGTCACTTGCCCGCTGGCATTGGTAATACCGGCTGCAGAGAGCGTTAGACCCGTCAAGGTTGCACTCGCCGCACTCGGCGCCTGCGATACGTTAGCTTGGACCCGAGGAACGATATTGCCGCCGCTGTCCTTGACCGTAACCACCGCAGAAATGGCGGTACCAGGCGCACTTTTAAGCGTTGCTGGCGATGCCGTCAGGGTCAACGGCGCCAAAGCCGCATATGAAGATGCGTTGTTATAGACATTCCACACCCCATTAGCCGCCGTCTCAGCATGCAACATTACGGGGTAATACATGTAGGCGACAGGGTAGGTCAGCACAACCTTGGCGATGCCGGACGTCGTCGTGGCACTTCCTCCAACCTTCGCGTACTGCGCCCGTCCAATCACATACTGATCAAGAGCACTGGTTTCGGCGAAATTATTGAAGACGGTTAGGTTGGTCGTGCTGTTCACGGCACTGATGTAGTGAATCCCCATATCGGTACCTGCAGGGCTGCTGCTGACGTAAATTTTGTCGCCTACTGCCACGCCACCCTGGCCATTGTTGCCCGTCGTATAGTCCAGAAGCGCACTGCCATCGGTGAAGGTCGCTGCACCGGCTGTCGTGCTGCCCTGCGTCACTGCCGCCGGGTAGGTCCGGGTCGTGTCGGTTTGCGCACCCATGGTCCAGTAATCGATCAAGCCGAAGTAAACAGCGGTCCCATCCGGAACAGGATTACCGTACTGATCCAGGACCAAGGCCGAAACATCGCGGCTATACGATCCATTGTTGTTGTTGGTAATGGCGCTATTGCCATTGTTGAGCAAGACAACCAACGAGTTAGGAGCACCCGAATTGATGGCGATGGGAGCGCTGATGGCGGTTACCGGGGTTCCTAACAGCGCTCCGGTTTGATCCTTCACAGCCTGAAACTGAACCCGAACCGTACCTGGAATCGTGCCCGCCTTCAGGTTGACCGAAGCCTGACCATTTACGGTGGTCAGCGGCAAAGCCGCCCCGCCATTCCCACTGGTGGTGACCCCATCGCTCAACAACTCGCCACCGTTGGGGCCGGAAAGAATCTTCACTTCAACGTTGTTTCCTGCGGTCGGATCCGTAATGGCATTGCCCGCTTCGTCAACCACCGTCACCGTCAAGGTGGTGGTATCGGTTCCCTCTCCCAGAACAGAGATGGAAGCCCCACTCACCGCAACACTCATCGAGACAGGGTTGAACGAACCGGTCGCGGTACCCGTAATCGCTACTGTTTGAGTCAACGATCCACCGCTGGCCGTCGCCGTGAAGGTGACACTCGTGACACCCGACGAGGGGGCCGTCCAGGAGAAGGTCGCAATTCCAGACGACGTGGTGGCAGTCACTGCTGCCAACGTCCCGGCCGTAGCCGAAACGTTGAACACCGTGCCGTTGGCCAAGGGGTTGTTGTTGGCATCGACCGCCACAATCGTGAAGGTCGCGGTTGCCCCGGCGGCTACAGACGAAGGATTACTCAAAATTCGGGAGGTGGTTGCCCCGATGTTCATGACCCCTGGATTGAAGGTCACCTGCTGAGTCGAGGTCAGCCCAGAAGCGGTCACGGTAATGGTGCGCATTTCAGCAACCTTACCCGCATCAACGGTCACCGTTGCAACACCACCTGTGGTCGTCGCCGTAACGACATTGGCCGTAGTCGCACCACTGGTCAGCGTTCCACGGTCGGTCACGAAACTGACCACCGTCCCATCGATAACGGCATTGCCGCTGCTGTCCTTCACCGTTGCCGTCAACGTCGACGTGTCGATGTTGTTTGCGGTCAGCTGAGAGAGGGAGACCGCTGTCGTTAGCGTCAGTGTGCTGCTTGAAGCCGAATTGACCGTCAACGTGCCACTTCCAGTGATCGCCGTACCCGTCACCGTTGCTGAAACGGTATGCGTCGCCACCGCACTGGGGGTGAAGATGGTTGTCGCCGAGCCGCTGGAGGTCGACAGGTGGCTTGCTCCGAACGTCCCAGCAGACGTCGATGCCAGATCAACGCCGGTTCCATCCAATACAGCATTCCCGGTGGCATCGGTCACCCGGACCGTCACCGTCGTACTGCTTCCGGACTGAACGTTGTTGGGTGATAAACTCACAGCCACATTGCTTGCTGTACCCGGTACAAAGCTAATCGCTTGGCTCTGCGTCAAGCCGGATGCGGTTGCCGTCACCGCGCCAGCACCCACCGTGGTCGAGCTCAAGGTCACCGTGGCCACACCGCTGGCATTGGTCACCGCAGTGGTCGCTGACAACGAGCCGACCGTTGAGGTAAAGGTCACCGTCACTCCATTGACCCCATTGCCAACGGCATCCTTAACGGTTGCCGATACCGTGATAACGGCGCCTGGCACCGCCACCAAATCGGCTGTTTGGGTGGTTTGATCCACAGCCAACGTCATCGAAGCGGCGCTCAAGGTGTTCACCGTGATGTTGGTGGTCACCTGAGCCAAAGCCCCCACCGTCGCGCCAATCGTCACCGTGCCGGCAGCCGCCGGAGTCACCGTAATCGAGGCGTTGCCGCTGGTTGTCGTCACATACAGGGACGACAGGGTCGCGCTGGTCGCCGTGGTCTCGGCAAAGGCCACCTGGGTCCCATTGGGAACCGGGTTGCCCTGGGCGTCGAGCACGCGCGCCGTCACCGTCGTGGTGTTGCCCAGCGAAACATTGTTCGGAGTCGCCGACACCGTCACCGAAGCCGCCGCTCCGCCAATCATTTGCACCGTGCCGCTCGCACTTACACCACTGGCGGTCGCCGAAATCGTTGCCGTTCCCACCGTCGAACCGGCAGTCAGGGTCACCGTGCTGATACCGGTGACGCCAGTGGCCGCGACCGCTCCCACCGTAACGTCACTGTCGACACTCACCGTCGGAGTCACCCCAGAAAGCGGAGCGCCCGTGGCGTCGCGCACCGTCACATCCACCGTGATCGTCGAGGCGCCGTCGGCCACCAGCGTCGGTGCCGACGGGGTCACCGTCACGCTGCCCACTGCAAGGGCATTGGCCGTCAAGGTGGCGTTGGCCGTGGCCGCACCCGAGGTTGCGGTCAAGGTATGAGCGCCAGAGGCACTGGGGACGAAGCTGGTGCTCACCGAGCCGCTCACCGTCGAGGCTACTGTTACGCCAAACGTCCCGGTTCCGCCGCTGAAGGTCACCTGAGTGCCGTCAACCACAGCGTTGCCCTTCGCGTCGGTCACAACGGCGGTCACCGTCGTGCTGGATCCCACCTGAACATTGCTCGGAGACAACGTCACCGACACACCGCTGGCGCTCCCCGCCACAAAGCTCAGTGCTTGGCTCTGAGTCAGACCCGAGGCGGTCGCCGTCACCGTCGCGGTTCCCGTCGCCGGTGAGCTCAACGTCACCGTGGCCACACCGCCGCCCGCTGTCACAGCCGTCAGCCCCGACAGAGTCCCCAAGGTGCTGGTAAAGCTCACCGTCACCCCGTTCACCCCATTGCCCGCCGAATCCTTGACCGTCGCGGTCAAGGTGATCAGCGAAGCTCCGTCGGCGGTTTGAACCGTCTGATCCGCAGCCAACGTCATCGAAGCAGCGCTCAAGGTGTTCACCGTGATGTTGGTGGTCACCTGAGCCAAAGCCCCCACCGTCGCACCAATCGTCACCGTGCCGGAAGCCGCCGGGGTCACCGTAATCGAGGCGTTGCCGCCGGCCGTGATGGCATACGTTGCCGACAAAGTCGAGCCGGTGGCAGTTGTCTCAGCGAATGCGACCTGAGTGCCATCAGGCACTGGATTACCTTGTGCATCCAAAACACGTGCAGTCACCGTCGTGGTTTGACCCAACGCAAGGTTATTCGGGGTCGAGGACACCGTGGTGGAGGCAGCTGCGCCGCCAACGAGCGCTACCGTCACCGATCCACTCACTCCACTTGCCGACGCTGCAATGGTTGCAGTTCCAACAGCAGAACCGGCAGTCAACGTCACCGTACTGCTGCCATCGGCCCCTGTTGCTGCCACAGCCCCAACCGACATGCCGTTGTTGGCGATGACGCTGGGGGTCACCCCAACCATCGGGGCCCCACTGGTATCGTGCACTCTGACTGCAACGGTCATGGTTGCAGCACCATCAGCAACCAACTGGCTTGCAGATGGTGTGACCGTCATCGATCCCACCGCCAGACTAGCCACTTGCAAGGTCGCCGTACCTGTAATAGCGGAACCGGTCACCGTGGCAGTAATCGTGTGGGTGCCGTTGGCGCTAGGCGTGAAGGCGGTGCTGGCAATTCCATTGAAGGTTGCCACATGGGCTATCGAGAAAGCCCCTCCAAGATTCGAAACCAAGTCAACGCCGGTTCCATCGAGCACGGCATTTCCGGTGGCATCGGTGACTCGCACAGAGACTGTCGTACTCCCCCCCAACGTCACATTGCCCGCTGAGAGGGTTGTGCTTGCTGCGCTAGCGACTCCCGGCACAAAGCTCACCGATTTGGCTTGGGTCAAACCCGAAGCAGTGGCGGTGACAGCGGCGGTGCCAATGGTGGTTGAGCTCAGTGTCACCGTTGCCAAACCGCCCCCTGCCGTCGTTGCCGTTAAAGCTGACAACGCGCCCAGGCTACTGGTGAAGGTCACTGTTACACCGTTGACCCCATTACCGGCGGAGTCTTGAACCGTGGTAGTGAAGGTAATCAGAGATGCGCCATCTGCGGTCTGTGAAGTCTGGCTGGCCCCCAGCGTCAGAGAAGCGGCGCTCAAGGTGTTCACCGTGATGTTGGTGGTCACCTGAGGCAATCCGCCAACCGTCGCTCCAATCGTCACGGCCCCTGCAACTGCCGGATTCACCGTAATTGAAGCATTGCCGTTAACCGTAACCACGTTGAGGGCGGACAACACCGCTCCGGTGGCGGTGGTCTCTGCAAAGGTCACTTGAGTCCCATTGGGTACAGCATTGCCCTGAGCATCTACAACGCGTGCTGTGACCGTTGTGGTTTGACCCAATGCAACATTGTTCGGCGTTGCAGCGACCGAGACTGTTGCCGCAGCGCCGCCAATGAGGGTCACGGTCCCGGTACCACTGATACCGCCGTTGGATGCGGTGATGGTGCTAACCCCCACCGTTGCACCCGCCGTCAATGTTGCCGTGCTGACGCCGTTGGCATCGGTTGCAGTCGCAGCACCAACCGTGACCGCATTGTCGGCGGAGATCGTTGGGATGACCCCTACCACCGGCGCTCCACTGGTATCGAGCACCTTGATGCTCACCGTTGTTGTTGAAACAACATCGGCCACCAACTGCGTCACCGCTGGGACCACCGTCACCGCTCCTACCGGCAAGCTTCCCACCTGCAATGTTGCAGACCCGGACACCGCGGGCGCCGAGCCTGTCACCGTAGAGGTGAGGGTATGGGCTCCCGCAGTGGTGGGGGTGTAGGTTGCGGTAGCAGCACCGCCCAAGGTCGAAAGATGGGTCTTTGAGAAGGTGCCGCCCAGGCTGGATGCCAGATCGACCCCTGTTCCATCGGCAGCTGCATTACCCGTCGCGTCGGTTACCGCTACCGTCACGGTTGTTGAAGAGCCGAGGGAAACCGTGCTGGATCCAAGCGACACGGCGGTATTTGCCGCCGCACCGGGAACGAAAGTGACTGCTGCCGTCCCGGTCACTGTGGAGGAACTGGCTGTGACGTTTGCACTGCCTGCCACTGTGGAGGCTATGGTTACCGAGGCGGTGCCATCAGCCAGGGTCGTTGCCGATACCGCCGACAAAGTCCCGAAATTACCGGAGAAGCTGACCGGCTGCCCCGACATCAAATTGCCAGAGGTATCTGTGATCACGGCCGTCAAGGTCACCGCAGACCCATTTGCAATCTGTACATTTTGACTGGGCGTTAAACTAATACTGCCCACCGGCAGAGCGCTTACGTAAAGCGCGCCGGTGGTCGATACGCCCGCACCGGTCACCGTGGCAGTAATGGTGTGATTACCCGCCGCGGTCGGGGTGAAGGATGTCGTGGCAATGCCCCCGACCGTGCCCACATGAATTGCCGTGAAGGTCCCGCCCGCACTGCTGGAAAAATCGACCCCAGTGCTATCGGCCACCGGGTTGCCCTGCGCGTCGAACACACGGGCGGTTAGGGTGACCGCCGTCCCCAAAGCCGTGGCATTGGGCGCGACATCAAGCTGCGCCGTATTCGCATTGCCGGGAATAAACGAGATCGTTGTAGTTTGCGGCGTAGCCGATCCTGTCGTAGCCGTCACGGCACCCTGACCGACTACGGTCGAACTCACGGTAATCGAAGCCGCTCCTGCCGTGGTGGTTGCTGAGGCAGCGCTCAACGTACCGAAGGTCGTCGCAAAATCAACCGACGTACCATCCGCAACCGGACCACCGCTGATTTGCACCACATTGGCAGTGATGGTCTGCGCTGTGCCATCCGCCACCGCTTGGATTGAGGTGGGACTTACGGTCAAGAACGCCGCGCCAGGGGCTGCAAAGGGAGAATCGCCGAGCTTCCCGTAAAGGGCATCGTCATGGTTGGCAGGCAACCGGAAGAGATGCTCCGAGGATGTCTCGGTACCCGAGACCAATACAGAGGCGCGAAGCCGTGCGGTGATCCAGTTGGCGTTGGCCTTGGGGTAGATCATCTCGAAGTTGGCCACCCCATTGGCATCGGTGGTCACGGTACGCGGAACCGAGCCAGATGCCGTGTTGGGGGGGGTCAAAAGACCGTCGCCGTTGGCATCTTCTGATACGTCGAGAACCAGGTTTTCGTTGGCATCTTCGTTGGGATAGGAGCCGGTAATTTGGGCACTGGTCAGTGGTGTTCCATCGAGCAATTGGCCATATACCACGTAAGAACCCGTTGAATACTGGGACGGCCACAGACTCAGGGTCACAATGGAGTTTGCAACGGGGTTACCGCCCGCATCGGCCACCATAACCGCCATCGGCACTTTGTAGAGGGCCGAACTTCCTCCTCCAGCATCGACGACTTGATCCAACGCTGCTTCGCCGACAATTACCGACCCGGCAACCCCACCGATGATGATCGAGGTCGCTCCGGTCAACGTAGTCAAAGGCGCCTGCCGGAAGACGTCGGCCTGAACCGTGACCCCATTGGCACCTGAACTCAAAGCACCTGCCGAGAAGGTCGCAGTGGCAATGCCACTGCTGTCTGTGTAAGCGATGGAGGGACTGACCGACTCACCACCCCCAATGGGGTTGGGTAACGAAAATGCCACGGGCACATTTCCGACAGGCTGTCCGCTGCTCGTCTGAACCTGGGCCCGCAGTGTGGTTGTGTAGACGCTCGCCGCGGTGCTGATTGGCAACGTAGAGGCGGTCGCCTGGAGACGTACGGTCGCTGCGGTCGAGATATCAGCAGAGAAGGCGATCTGGGTATTGGCCCTATTTGCTGAATTGGCGTCGTCATAAATCAGCACGTTGGCCAACCCAGCACCGCTGGAGGTTAAGACCGCCGAAACGGAGGCGGGCGCCGCAAGGGCCGACACATCTTTCGAAACCACCCGTTGGCCTGCAACCCCATCCAACTCGCCCAAAGTGGTTGCAAAGGTGACAAAGTGAGTCTGACCGACCCCCAATCCAGGGTTGGGAACACTCACTGTGACCGTCACTGGAGAACCGATGGTCTGCGGGAATGGGCTTGTTGCCGGAGCAGTTACAGATAGAACATTCGCAGCGGCATTGACCGTCAAATCGAGGTTCCATGAGGCGTTCAGCGCTGATGCGGTTAATGTCACCGTTCCTGCGGAAATACCGGTAATTGCGGTTTGAACCTGACCATTGATGTCGGTTGTCCCCAGTGCAATGGCCGCCGTCGTGAGCGGAGTAACTCCAGCTAAGACCTTGTTGTTGATGGACGCCTTCAACGACACAGCGGTGTTGTAAACCGGTTTCCCGCCCGCATCGAGCACTGTCACGGTTATGCTGGAGCTATCGCTCCCGTTATCGGTTACAGAAGGGGCCGAGGCGGTTGCCGACACGGTGGAACCGCTGATCTGAACCGGGATTTGGCGTGACAAAACACCTATCGTGGCGGTGATGAGCACCACCTGATTTTGCGGATCGACCGATCCAGCAGAGAACGACACCGTCGCCTTGCCTGACGCGTCGGTCACGGCGTTTCCTGAGCCGAGTTGACCTGCCGCTGCTGCAAAGCTGACCGTGGCATTGGGGATGACGACGTTGTTGGCATCCAGCACGGTGGCGGTCAGGGTCGCAAAGTCGCTGCCGTCCGACTTCACCGAAACTTGGCTCGTACCCAGTCCAAGGGAGGTGGGCACCGCTGGCGTAGTCACCGCAACAAAATCGACTGAAACAGTCTGAGGAGACGTACCCGTGACCGAGGCGGTAACCACCGCATTCCCCGTCACTGCCGAAGACAAATCGACGCTCGCTTGACCCGCCGCATTCGTTACTGCCGTTAGGGCAGTAAGTGCACCGAAGGTCGAAGTAAAACTCACCGTCACCCCAGATGCGGAGTTCCCTAATGAATCTTTCAAGGTCGCCGTCAAGGTTACCGGGGTGCCGTCCGCGTATTGGCTGAGCTGCGACGCCAACAACGTCACGGAGGTCACCTGCGGCGACATCACCGTAAGGTTATTAGATGCGGTTGCGGCTGTTCCCGTCACGTCTGCCTGAATGGTGACGGTTCCCGTGGCGTTTGGGGTCACGGTTGTCGAAGCGACGCCACCGGTTGTGGTGGTGTAGACGGCCCCCAATGTTGCGCTGCCGGCCGTCACCGAGAATTTGATTTGGGTTCCATCCGGAATCGGATTCCCGTTGACATCGACGAATCTCGCCGACACGACGGGCAGGGTCGGATCGCCAACCGCCACGTTGTTCGGACTGAAACTCAACGTACCGTTTGCAGCAACACCCCCCACAAATTGTACATCGGCGCTGGTTTGTACCACGCCAGATGTAACCGTGACCGTTGCGGTTCCTATTGTGTTTTGAGTCGTTAGCGTCACGCTGGTCAGACCAAACGAATCGGTCGCTAGCGGCGCACTCAATAGCCCCAGATTCGTTGAGACAACAGGCACAATCCCCACAATTGGCGCCCCGGTTGCGTCGGTTACCGCTATATCGAGGACGACACTGGCGGCGCCATTCGCAACCAAGGGGGCATTGCTGTTGAGTTGAAGTGAAATGGCCCCCACCACAGGGGCGGCGACCTTCAGTGACGCCGTTCCCGGCGGGATTGTGACAATGCCTAACGGAAGATTTTGGACCACGCTGGCAGACAAAGTCTCATTGCCAGCCGAAGTCGGGGTATATGTAGCCGTGGCGATTCCACCTGAGGTTTGCCCATATTGCTTGCTCCACAGGCCGCCTAGCCCAGTCGATTGAAAATTGACGACCGTGCCATCCTCAACCGGATTGCCATACTGATCGGAGACGACCGCACTTACACCCACCGAACTTCCCAACAATGTGTTGGTTGATGTCAGCGAAATACTGCTTTTTGCAGGAATCCCCGCAGCAACCGTAAATGTCTTAATCCCGGTTTGGTAGCCGGATGCCACGACCGAAACGACCCCAGAGCCTGGCAAATAGGATTGAATCGTAAAAGTGACGTTACCACTGGCATCGGTTGCAGGCAGAGGGAATGGGGCAACCACACCCATGGTGGTTGAAATGCTAACCGGAACGTTTGATGCCGAGTTTCCAAGGGCATCCGTCAAGTTAACGGTGAAGCTCAAGGGGGTGTCTGTTCTCCCGCTGCCCCCCGTGATCGTCATCGTCCCCGAGCCACCGCTGATAAACGGTGAATTCAAAACCAATCCAGCATCGACATCGGATTGCAAGACAGGAAGGCTAAATGGATAGGTGTAAAAATATTCGGTCCCCGAAACGCGCACGCTGGCCTTGATATCGTCGTCGATCCACGCCGCCATCGCCTTGGGATAGATCAGCACGAATGAGGCTAGCCCGTTTTTGTCGGTGGTCACCGAGGCGGGAATCGTGCCCCCGGCTGCGTTAGGCGGTGTCAGTACCCCATCACCATTGGTGTCTTCGTCTACCGGAGATCGATCATGAATAAGGTTTTTGTTGGTGTCTTCGTTGGGGATGGGATTGGACCGAAACACCTGCCATTTTAATGTGGAAACGCTGGTGCTGGTCCCACCCGAGGTCGTTGTGATCGTCGAATCAGGAACCTGTGCCCAATAGCCCGTGCGGTAGTAGGACGGCCAGATTTTGAGGCTCACTGCGGTGTTGGCCATGGGGCTGCCGCTACCGTCGACCACCAGCGCCATCATGGGCATGGTGTAATAGGTATCGTCGCTGGATGCGGTCCCGACCGTGCTTCTGCCCAAAACAATGGATGCAGGTACCCCCCCGATAATGATCGAGGTTTGCTGTGCCGTTCCAAGTAGGTTCGTCGTTGGATCGATGATCTGGGCTTGAACCGTGACCCCGTTGGCACCACTGGCCAACGAACCTGCCTTGAAGGTCGCCTGGACGACGCCCGATGCATCGGTAAAGCCCACCGTCGGGGAAACCGTTTCCCCTCCACCGGTCGGATTGGTGATCGAGAATAAAACCGGCACCCCCGCAATGGGCTGCGAGGGTGCTGGGGTTCGAACCGTGGCTCGAAGGATGGTCGAATTGGATGCCCCCCCAACGCTAGCTGGCAATTGAGAAACATCAGACTGCAGGGTCATGCTTGGATTTGCCACAAAGGGGGATGCAATGACTACCGTACGCACATCGCTGTACACATCGGGGTGATCGGGATCGTAAACCCTTATATTGGCCACGCCCGAAGTGGTGGAGGCCAAGGTTGCAGTCGCACTTGTCCCCGAAAGGGTGCAAACCACAACTGCTGTACCTAGCCCCGTTGCAGCTGGAGCTGGAGCGTTCCCTGTGACTGCGGTCCAAGTCCCTAATGTCGTTGCAAAGGCAATCCTTGTTTGAACAGGAGTTCCCGTTGCGGCTTTATTCACCGCTATTTTGATGGCATTGGCTTTGGGTGTGGCGGGGGTCCATAAAACCACCGGGGCACCGGCTGTTTCTAACGCGGGGGGCGTCGCGCTCACGACCGGAGAGGTAATCCTAAAAGCATTGGCTGCCGCACTCACCGTGTAGTTCTGCGTTTTGGTTTGATCCCCAAGACCCTTAGCCTCAATCACCAAGCTCCCTGTGCTCCCAGTGCCGGTTCCCTCAATCGTAACGGTGGCCACACCAAACCCATCTGTTTGCGCCGAAAGGGTCTGAAGTGGCTGGGGCGCAGAGGCGTTTACGTCCGTGATCGTACCCGTGGCGGGCAGTGGGATGCTTGGGGAAGTAACCGTGAAATCGATCAGTGCTCCCGCAATTGGGTTGCCCCCCGCATCCAAGGCGGTCGCTTTCAACGTGTCTGTGATCGGGTTGGTCGGGGGTGCCGCCGTGGTCAGCGAGGTGGTCGTCGTCGCCAACGAAAGGGTCGAGCCCCCGACCGCGATTTGGAGGGTTTGTTGGGGGAGGGTGCCGACGTTAGCGGTGATCGTCGCGAGTTGGTTGTTTCGATTACCTGTTCCCGATGAGAACGTCACGCTGGCTACGCCATTTACATCGGTCGTCGCTGAAGCTGAGCTTAATTGGCCCGCATCCGTCGTAAAAGTCACCGGGACTCCGGCGATCACCGCATTGGCGGTATCAAGAACGGTTGCCGAAACGGTTGAGGTATTGCTGTTGTCGGATTTAACGCTGTAGATGGTGGCGCCCAACGACAGGGTCGCAGGTATGGCCGATACCGTTGTACCCGCAGCGGTTACAATGACACTTGTTGTGCTGGAAACCGATCCGCTTGTTGCTGTGACGGTGACCGTTCCGGCAACATTATCTTTAATCGTGGCGGTGAAAACGCCGGATGATGAAGTTGTCCCCGAGAGCGGTGAGAGGCTTGCCGTCGCACTGCTCGTAGTCAGTGCAATTGTGGCCCCAGAGACCGCGGCCCCCGTGCTGTCCTGAGCTAGGACCGTGATGGTCGAAGTCGTGACGCCATCACCCTGGATTGAGGCAGGGTTCGCTGTCATTACCAAGGCTGCAACCGTTGGCGTCGTCGTTCCGCCAGAGCCGGAACTCGATGTAGGGTTCTGATTGCCGCAGCCTGAAGCGACCAACATCGCTGCAACCCACGCAACACCCCAACCCTGCACCATCCAATTACGAAGACGATTCATAGCCGCCACCTTGTCTTTTTCCTGCTTAGTGAGTTCAGCAAACAGCGCGCAAGTCCCATTGCTTGGTTACAACGAGGTATCCGCCCGTTCGACTTTCTGAGGGATGTTGACGATTTTCGGTGTGATGAAGATCAACAACTCGCTCTTGATGTCCGCATCGGTATT
The DNA here is from genome assembly GCA_001872725.1 of Proteobacteria bacterium CG1_02_64_396. NCBI lineage: Bacteria > Pseudomonadati > Pseudomonadota > Proteobacteria bacterium CG1_02_64_396. The sequence goes on from MNWR01000105.1 coordinate 23,370, forward strand.
TCTCTTGAACAACCAACCAAAGAACGGCAAGCGGGAAAGCAAGGGAACCCCCTCAGTCTGCTCCGACTTGTTTTGCTCAAAAATCCCCCCCAGCACCACGGTATCACCGTTCTTTACAAGCACATGGGTTGTCAGGGTTTTTGTGTTGATTGAAGGTCCTGCCGCTCCCGCCGCAGTCGCGGTATCCACCGAATTTTTCGTGATGCTCAGGTCAAGGCTGATTTGGTGGTCGGGGGTCACCGTGGGTGTTGCCTTGAGTGTCAGGGTCGCATCGGCGAATTGTGTCTGGGTTCCAGCGGCTGATGTGGTTTGGTAGGGAACTTGCTGTCCTTGAGTGATCGTTGCCTCAACATTTTGGGTGGTAATGACCCGTGGGCTCGACACGATCTTTGCCTGATTCGCGGACTCCATGGCGGAAAGCTCCAGATCCAATGAGATCTTCCCATCAAGCGACGCAAGACTAATCCCCAGCGCGCTACTTCCCGATGAAGCCGGTAAATTTACCAACAATCCTCCGCCTCCAGACAAAGAACTACTAGAGGTTCCATTGATGCCCTGAATTCCTACAGACGCGGGAAAATTAAACACGCTATTCTGCCGTGAAAATTGACCACCCCAGGCGATGCCAAGTTGTTGATTGAAGTTGTTTCTAGCCTCCACAATACGCGCTTCAATTAACACCTGAGGCGTCGGAGAGTCCAGTTTAGAGATCAATTCTCTGAGCTTGGCAATATTTCGTGGCTGATCACGAATAATTAGCGCATTGGTACGCGCATCGACTGATATCACCGCGCTCTCAAAATTTGTTTCGTCTTGGGGTTGTCCGTCAGCGGCACCTGTTGCCGTGGCGCCCCCTGCTTGAACCGTTGTTTTGCCCTTGGTTTTAGCTCCAGCTTGGATCAAGGAATCAAGGACATCTTTGAGATCCGATGCTTTAGCCCGAAAGACCGGGACAACCTCGATCACCATCGGCTGATACAACGCATCAAGTGTTGTCTCTGCTTGAGCTTGAGTCGCTTTTCTTTTTTGCAGATCCGCAGCCCGCATCACATGAATAACATTACCTATTCGTTCTTTGACGAGATCTTTTGCACTTAAAATCAAATCCAAGGCTTGATCCCATGGCACTTGATCCAGCTTAAGCGTCACCGACCCCGTTACCTCGTCCGAGGCAATAATGTTTAGACCGGAATATTCGGCAATAATCTTGAGAGCCTCGTGTATCTCCAAATCATTGAAGTTCAAAGAAAGAGGCTCTCCAACATATTCGGGTGTCGGCGGAAGACCTGCCAACTCCCTCGCCTTTTGTGGTGTCATTACACGCAACAGAATTTTTCTGCCTTGAGTGAACAACTGGTGCTGAGCGTTTCTATTGGATACCTGGGCAACCAACTGCACACTTTCACCTGACTGGTAAACATCCAGTGTTGAAACTTCGGTTTCGAAGTCGGCGACGGTCATGCGTTTTGGTCTCATCCCGAGACGAGAATTACTAATATTTAAAATTAGGTTTTCGCCATCCCTTTTGGCTTCCACAGTGGGGCCAGCTTTATTAAGGCTGATTTCAATTTGAGCGATACCGTCGACCTTTTTAAATTTGACGTCTTCAACGGAAACCACCTCTCCCGAAGAAGCGGTCGCCCCCAAGCCCAAGCGAATCTTGAGATTATTGCCCTCTTTCTGAACTTGAAACGGCAATTCCCGATCTTCTGCAAGGCTTACGACAATGCGCAATCGATCATCGTATTGCCCAATTTGAATCGTTTTCACCCTGGGGCTCTCGACCACAAAACGATTGCCTTGCATGCGACTGACGGCGTGATCCAGGTCGATCACCAGTCGTTGAGGCCCCTTCAGCTGAAAAACCTTTGGATCGCTCCTCCACTGTCCCGAAACAGGAAGAACGATCTCCGTACCGTCAACTACATCCCGCAACCTAAATTCACCAACTTGCAGGCGGTCATCTCCATTGGCCCCCATAACCCGGGTCTGCAAGCGAACCTTTAGCCCACCACCCGGTACCGGCTCTGTCGAAAAATCGACCGGCCCCACCAGCGCAAGCTCGATGCGCACAGAGGAGCCCGATAGCTCTTTTCTTACTTGGGGCACCACACTGCTCAACCATGTTGTCGGCTGAGACAATGCATTTACATTCTCACTAAGTCTTGCCCCAGGAAGATTAATCACGATACGGCGGGGTTGATTCATTTCAAAAGCTTGAAACGTAAGATCACCATGCCAATCAATACGGACGTACGGACTGACACCATCCTCCATGAAGGCAAGATTGGTAACCTCAGGAACGGAGACTACCGTCTCCTCTTCTTGCTGAGTCGTTGCGCACGAGCCAAGCAAAGCCGTTGAGCCTACGAGCAGGGCCACGGTCATTGTTCTGAGTTTAAACCATTCAAATATTCGACTCATGGGTCGCCTCATGATGCACATCAAAGCAATGACAAACCAAGCCCATCGTTGGACGTCAATTTCCCTTAATTGACTTTGTGATTAACCGCTCTTGCTGCTGACCAAACTGATCCACGTAGGGCTCAAGAATAATGAGCTCATTCGCGCCGATCCGAACGACTTTCCCCTCGTTTATGCCGACATGATTCCCTACAAAAACCTGGTAGCTTCTACCCGATATGTCTCGCACAAGCGCAATTCTGTGCCCCTGCCTTCCGATAACAGCAACGAGTTTTAGTGTTGAAAGATCGAACTGTTCCAATGCTTCTTTCGGGCGACTTGGAGCTTCCTTCTCACCGCCTTGATGTTGGCTATCTGGAATGATGGGTTTTTTTGAAAAAAACGGGACAAACGGATCGCGACCCGCCGCGCCCGTGTAAGAATATTGCGGCAGGGAGGCATCAGGGATGTCGTTTTCGACTGGATCCATGATTTCTGAGTCTGAAGGTTGAACTTCTTCTTGGACCGATTTTTTTATCGGCGCAGGCGCAACCGCTGTGGTAACGGCTTCATCATCTCCACAACCTTCAATGAAGAAAATCGCCGCAAACAATACGGCTTGAAAAAAACGCATCACCTCCGCCTCCCCCCACCTGCCTGAGATGATGGTACAGCTTGCGCGGCCTTGCGCTCACCCTCTTCAAGAAATCTGAACGTGACCGCTTGGAAAGAGGCTTTGAGTTGCCCCCCCCCAACATTTTCCCCTCCGGTAATAGAAAAATCATAAATATTGACGATCCGCGGCATATTTGATACCGCCTCAAAAAACCCCCCCAGATCGTGAAAGTGCCCTTCCACAGCGATTTGAACTGGAATTTTTGCATAAAAATCTTCTTTAGATTCCAGCTGCGGCCTGAAGCTTGTAAAGGTCAACCCCACCTGTTGCCCTGCCCGCGATATTTCACGCAAAAGGGACGCTACTTCTCTACTTTGCGGCAATTGAGTAACAACTACACTTAATCTCTTATCGATAATCTCAAGCTCTTTTTCAAGTTCCTTCATGCGCTGGGCTTTTTTAAGTTTATCCCCAACCTGTACCTTTATTTTTTCAACATCCGCCGTTAACGATTCGATTTCCTCAAATGAAGACTGAACCACAAGAAAAAAGAACCCAACAACCACCACCACTGCCGGTACTGTAAGCATCAACATTCGTTGCCACATCGGCAAAAATAGAAAGCGTAAAATCTGGTCGTTCATTGCTACGCCTCCGGCTTCTTGATAACGGCCAGAATCCTGAACCGACTTACAGCAACCCCTTGAACTTCTTGTTTTTCCACCGAGTTGATATTTGGCACATCACTAAAAAGGCCAGACTCATCCAACTCCCGAACCAAATCCGACACCTCCTGACTACTTCGTGCGTAGCCAGTCATCGTTAGATCGCGCCCCCTGAGAACCAAGTTGCTATACCAAACCTGGTCGGGCGTCTTTGCGACAAGAACATTCCAGAGATTTACCATGCTCCCACGATCAACCTGGAGGGAATCAATGATCGTGATTTTTTGCTCGGCCTCTTTCTTTGTCTTTTCAATTCGATCCACCGACTTAACCTTAGCCGTAAGAAAGGTTAATTGCGTTTGCTGTTGGTTCTTTTGTGACTTTAAGTTTTCGATCTCTTGATCCTGAAACCACCAAGCCACGGCACACGCCATTGTGGCGATCAACGCCAACCCTGCCATCCCCGACATATGAAAAACCAAAAGCCGTCTTCGGGAAGCCTCGCGGTATGGAAGCAAATTGATGGTAATCATTACGAAATGCCCCGAAGAGCCAAGCCTGCGGCAACATTGAACAGCGGCCCTACCGACTGAACCTTATCGTCTTCCATGTCTGGCACGCGGATATCCATCCCGGAGAATGGATTCCCGATTACAACTGGCACGCCAATTCGCTCGGTAAGTTGCGCTTGCGCATCCGGCAAAACCGCACCGCCGCCACTTACAGACACCCTGCTCACAGACATACCACCGTGACTTGATGAGAAATAGTCGATTGAACGAATAATTTCCATCGCCATCGATTCATAAAAGCCCCCCAGCAAGTTCATGATGTCGTCCATGCCCCCCTGGGATCTCAAGATGCTTTCGGCCTCTTCGTATGAAATTCCCAGTTCCCCCTGGATCTCTTCAATAAACTGCCGCAACCCAAAGTTGGTATCGCGCGTGAACTGGCTGACACCATTCACCAAAATATTGATATTCATTAACGAAATGCCAATATCAACCAGGGCCACGATAAAGTCCTGGTCCTTGGTTTCTTCTCCATCTTCATGCGCTACAACAGATAGATCATCAAACCCCAAGGTCGGCTCGATAATTTCTTGGTAGATGTTTTGAACCGCAAATAAATCGACATCCATGATCTTGGGCACAAGCCCAGCCTCTCGAACTACAAACAAACGATCCTCAACAGCCTCCCGCTTGCAGGCAACCAGTAAAACATCTACTTCATCTTTCTCGGGCTTTTTACCCAATACCTGAAAATCAATATTCACATCTTTTATATCGAATGGAACCGCTTTTTCAGCCTCATCGGTCACCACCGCTTCTAACTCCAATGGCCCCATATCCGGCAGGGTAAGCTTCTTAACAATCACCGCCGTTCCGCTAACGGACAAAACAACGTTTTTTGAAGAAAAATGGCGCCGTGCGAACAGGTTGCGGATGGCTTCTGCGACGAGATTAGCATCCATGACCTGACCCTCGACGATCGTGTCCGGAGGAAGGTATTCAATGCCAATATTTCGCAGGATAACGCCCGAAGCACCTTTGGAGCGACGCGCTTGGGTAATCTCGACCGCCTTGATTGCGGAAGTCCCAATGTCGAGCCCCACTAGCTGCGAGGCCCTACCACCAAACAGCTCCATAGCTCCCCCGTAGGAACGCCGACAAGAAAAAAGCCTGCCAATGGGCTATTCGACCCATTGGCAGGCTATCAGAGAATCGCTTCAAGTCAAGACAAGCTATTGTTATTCAGCCTGTTACGGCGCTAGTTTAAACCTACCCATCAACAATATTCTTGGCCTGTGCGTTATCTTACTGCGCAGTGTAGGTGCCGGGGACCGCAACAACGGCGCCGCTCGGGGTCAGATACTGCAACGTCACGGTAACGGTCGCAGTCGCGCCATTGTAGGTGCCGACCGAGGTCACGTCGGCAACATCAACACCAGCAGGACATGCGCCTTGAATGTCGCCATGGGCCTCGTGTGCAGACCAAGCATTTTCAGAGATGCTGATGGTGTGCTGCCCTGAGCCATTACCGGTCACATGGCAAATAGTGATCTTGGTACCGTTGTCGTCGTTGTCCTTGCTGCTGTCGTTGTCGTCGTTGTCCTTGCTGCTGTCGTTGTCGTCGTTGTCCTTGCTGCTGTCGTTGTCGTCGTTGTCCTTGCTGCTGTCGTTGTCGTCGTTGTCCTTGCTGCTGTCGCCGGCTACAGCCGTTGGCACCAGGAAATTCAACAGGCGTTCAATAGAAGACTGGTCCTTGCCGTTGTCGTCGTTATCCTTGCCGTTGTCGTCGTTATCCTTGCCGTTGTCGTCGTTATCCTTGCCGTTGTCGTCGTTGCTGGCCGTCGAGGTGATCTGGAGGGTGTATTTAGCCTCACCAATGGAATGCTCCCCATCCACCCCAAGCGTAGTTGCATTAAAAACAGCGTCGGTTCCGTTTGCAGAGACATACTGGGCAATCGCTGCACGTGCAAGCTCAATCCCGGACTCTGCTGCTGATGTAGCCATTTGGGAATCACGATAGTTGGCGCTGATCGAAACATCGGTCTGCGACGATTGCATCGCCACCACGCCGACCACAGAAACAGCAGCCAGCATCACCAAGCCAAGCGCCAGAATGAAACCGTTCTGATCGACTTGATTATCCCCGTGGAGCCATTGGGTACGGCGGCTCTCTTGACCGTTCTCATTCTTGTTCATGGCCGTTCTCCTTCATGCGATGTCGATTTGATAGGCCCTTGCCGGACCGCCCTGCCCCGCCCCCCCCTGTGGGGTTCGGGTGAATTGTGTTCAAAGGCTTTAGAAGCGAAGCAGCTAGTTGAATGCCAAATTTCGAGGCGAAACAAAACTCGTCAAGGTGTAGGTTCGGTAGCCATTGTTCAGGCTATATCCTTCATCTTTATTTGCGGTACGCACTGTCAAGTTAATTTCAATCAAAACCACATCAGCCTCGTTTGTTGCCTGTTGTGATAAATCCAACGGGTCCGAATACATTGTGAAAGACAGGCTACTCGCATTCAAAGCCAAAGGCTGTTTCGTTTCCGTACCCCTCTTGCGCCCTATGGCTTTAACCCCCCCAAGGAGCGTGCTGTCGTAAAGGTCATACACAATGGTTTCAGGCACGAGCACTCCATTTGTTGGGCCATTAACATCCGCCTGAAAAATCACCTTGCTGTAGCTTCCGTCTTGATTTTTGTAAGACTGATTTGGAAAAGAAAAACTGCTGGCCATTCTCATTTCTCGGGTCATCATGTCCATTGCGACCCGCGCGCCTTGCATCATATCCGTGATTTCATCACGAACCTGATACCCTTTATTTTGTGCAATGAAGGCGCTTGTGATCGCGGCAAAAAAAATCCCTGCCAGCGCCAATGTAATCATCATCTCAATGAGGGTAAAACCACCTTCCCTACACCCGCCAACACGATGATTTGTTTGATCGTTCATGGCATGACGTCCCTGAGCAGGGTGATGGAATAGGGCTCACCATTCGCCTTGGTTTTTCCATTCCACAGCCACTGTACTTTAACGCTAATGCGTGTGAGCGTAATCCCACTAACGGCCGGCGCACTCTGGATCTCCAAACACCTGCGGTAATCCCAATCGCCTGCAGCCCCCTCGATCAGCCCACCTCCCGTGGTAGCATCGTTTTTGAAATATACTGCTCCGGAATAGCTATTCGTTGGATCGCAGATCTGGTTGGGAATCAGTCCAGAATAAAACGCATAAAGATCGGAGCCAGCAGTCGCCACAGAGATTGCCTCTTCCATCTTGTCATTAGCCATGGTCGCGGCATTGGTCATTTGTTTGCTAAAAACGGACGCCCTAGCAACACTGGCCATCATCCCCGCCATCCCAAGCATGCCGATCGCAACAATCACCATTGCTACCAACATTTCAATGAGCGTAAAACCCGCAGCCGAATTGCTGCTCGAATGTTGAGACCGCATGTTGTGGTTTACGCGCATCGCTCACTCCACATGGCTCGAGCCCGCCACATTTACCTTGACTAGGCGCGTAGTACCGTTGCTATCCGACAATTGAACATGGCCATTAGGCGTGGCGGTTCCCATGTACTTAAATGTGAAGACCGACCCACCACCAAAAGACGCTTGGGTAATCGCTATCCTCGGAAAGCTCTCTCCGATACTCCGTACCGAAACTTCACCGCTATCCTTCACATTATCGCCATCTTTATCCGACCAAATAATGTAGTGGGTGCCATCGGCCGTATACCCAACCCCTCCAGCTGTGACACTCTGATTAAACAAAAAGCTGACGTCATGCCGCTCCTTCACGGCCAACATTCTGGCATTGTTAAAATCGCCCAGCACAAACCTAGCCGCCCCCTTCAACTGCTGTCTGGCCATGATGTCGGAAATTGTTGGCATCGCGATTCCCGCCACCACACCCAATACGGCCAATGTGATCAGCAACTCGATCAAGGTAAACCCACGTGCTTGCTGCATCTTGGCCACCTTGGTTGGGGATACGTCCATCTCGCCCTCCACTCTGCAACTTGAGTGCCATTTTCTTAAGTTGTTGTTATGCAATTATTTTTTTAATTCCAGCGAAAAGCTTCGACCAAAACATGGGCCAAGATCGGCTCACTTTCTTTCTTTAACGCGTCGAAGGCTACCCATCAGAGGTCTGACAACTCCGGAAGTTTGCCTCCTCCGCCTAAGCCCAACAGGGTCAATCCGAATCCAAAACGGACATCCAACCCACCATCCAACAACCGAAGCCGCTCGGCGACCAACCCCACCGCCCAGCAACCGAAGTCACCTCGCCAAGAAATGCCTGAGTTTAAAAAACCGGCCCCCTCGGGATCCCATTCATATCGAGCTTTAAACGTCCCCATATCAGAGGTTACTGCCCCCGACCACATCCACGAGTGTTGCACATTCGGAATCCACGATTCGCTTAACCGCGTTTGAGCAAGCTGCGAGCGCCATTGCAACATTCGGTGGCGGTCGAGCACCCCACTATTGTCCCATCGAATATCCCCACCCGCCGACCACCCCTCATCCGAACCCAACATGACTCGGACGAACCAAGGGGACCAATGATCCACAACCCCCGTATTGTCGCTCAGCACCCGACTCGGGTCGGCCTCGAAAGAGCGCAACACCTCAAGTGCCCCAAATCGGCGAGTCCTGCGCTCATCCACTGGACCGTACCCGCCATCCAGGTTTTGCGACAAGCCCAAGGTGATTCTTCGAGCTCCGTTGATATAGTCCTCCCCGGCATAGCGGTTGAGCGCCCATAGATTGGACCAACCCAGCTGCCAGGGACCCGCTTCCTGGGCGGGAAGGGTTGATTGATCTTCGTATGGAATCCACACAGCCTGCATGTGTGGTTGAAGCCGGTGTCTTACCCGATTCCAACCCTGTTGTGTCGAGCCATGAAAAACCTTTTCGAATCCTGTTGAAACATCTGCAGACACCGCCGGCACCACCCGCTGCACAACTCGACCATCTCGCTCTCGATAATGCGCCAACCAACTGCGGGCCTGCCACTGTGCAGCGAACCCGTCCACATTGATGGATTGACCTACGCTAGGAGTCGCCTGCCACCGGCTTAAATCGACCCCTTGCGGGGCATACCACCGCTTCTGGGTCATCTCCACATCCCACTGGAACGATAGAGCATCCACAATGCCGCTCATCGACCACATCCAGCCTGCGTCCGATACCACCTGTCCCTGGCTGCTGCCGATTAAATCTTGGCGGTGGTTCATAAACAGGCCCCCATTCCCCCATTCCCCGGCACCTGCCAATGTCGCGGTTTGCATCGCATAACGTCCAGTCGCATCGCGCTGGAGAGGGAGCACGAAATCGCTGGCCATGCCCACATCTGAAAATAGCTCTCCCCTCGTTTCCCAATGCCACCCAGGCCCTACAATGCGCTGTTCCCATCCCTTCAACGAACGGCTTTGGCCTCCATCGTTGAGCAGAAAACCGCGCAACAACAACATCCCATCCCCCGGCTGGGCCAAGCGGATCTCCCCCTCATGCCCCCACCCTAAACGGCTCATCCAGTGGGGGGTGTAGGTGATGTCCATCCACGGGGTTGTCGCCCAATAAAGAGGCCAAGCGATTTCGCTGCCGCGACGGTTACCCGAAGAAAAAAGGGGAAAGAGCAGCCCGGAATCGCGGGGTTTGAGGGTAGTGCGTAACCACGGTAAATAGGCGACCGGTATCCCCTCGACCTCGAAGCGAAGGTCTTGCAGGGTCATCGAGTGGTCGGGATCAATATCGGCCATCGAGGCGCGAAGTGCCCAGTCGCTGCGTCCGGGATCGCAGGTGGTAATCCAGGGATTGGTCAGGGTCCAGGATTGCGGCCCCAATTCGAGAAGATCAACTCTGAAGTAGATGTCGTCGGCCCCGTGAATCGTACCACTCGCCTGCTCGACAGATCCCACTCGATCTTTCGGGTGGTAATGGCCTTTCGGCGCCGCAACGGTGATGTCAGGGCGTTGCAACAGCAGATCCTGGCCTGCCTCTATCCAACCCGATCCTCGGTCGAACTGAAGGCAGCCGCCCGACAATGTCGTCTCATCGCGCTGCAAAACCACATCGCCCCGGGCCTCGATAGAGGCCTGGTTTTGCACTATCTGCTGCGCTTGCAAATCGATCATGCCCGGAGGCGGTTCCTGTCCCCAGGCGAGCCCCCCTGCCATCAAGGTAGCGGCGGATAGACCCCAACCGCTTACGTTGCGCTTGAACATGACCACCGACGCCGGATGAAACCCAACAGGTGCAGTGATCCCGCAACAACGACCCGATCCCCTCGACTGCAGTTGCCCAGGATCTGCGCCAAAGCAAGGACCGGATCACCCATAAAGGGAAGCTGCGGCGCAATACGCTGCCAGCCCTGTCGATCCAGAGCGCGTGTCTCGTCCCAGCCCACCGCCGCCATCTCGGCAGAAAGCCCTTCCAGGATTCGGATCATCTGGGATACATCCTTATCTCCCATCACCCCCAGTAGGATACGGGTCGTTCCCAGAGCAGGATAACCCCTCAAAAATCCTGCCAATGCGTCCATTCCGGCGGGGTTGTGCGCCCCATCCAATATGACTTCGATTTCATCGCCGGATGGCGAGCGCCATCGATACCGCTCCAATCGACCTTCCCATCGAACCTGGCCAAGGGCCGCGTTGATCGTTTCGGGGGCAAGATTCGGGAATAAATGCTCTGCCGCGGCAATCGCCAATGCCGCGTTTTCTACCTGATGATCGCCGGGAAGGGGCAGTTCGATTTCGGGCAGCCAATCGGCACGCCAACAAAATCGGGCATGCTGCCATGAACCGCCGAAATCGATTTGGGGCTGGAGCCGACGCCAAGGGGCACCATGGTTTTGCGCCGCTTGGTGCAGGACACCCCCTACCGACTCAACCTGGGGCGCACTAATGGCCGGGGAGGAACAGCGAATGATTCCCCCTTTCTCGGCAGCAATCGCGCCCAGGGTTTCACCCAAGTAGGCGGTGTGGTCAATGTCGATGGGGGAAAAAAGATGCAGGCAGGTGTCGACAACATTGGTCGCATCCCAACGACCGCCCAGCCCCGTTTCAACCAACAGCAGGTCTGGTTTGGCAGCGTGCGCCAACAAAAACGAGGCTACAACGACCGATTCAAAGTAGGTCAAATCTTCGCCGCCCGGAGTCGACCATGCCTCCTCCAGAGCTTGTTCCATTGTAACCAAGGGGGTGATCTGGCCGTCGATGCGCAGCCGTTCGCCGACATGAATCAAATGGGGGGAGGTTAAACGGGCGGTTTTTCGCCCGGCCGCTTGGGCCAGAGCGTCAAGAAACGCCAGGGTTGATCCTTTGCCATTGGTGCCGGCAATGTGAACGGCAGGGGCACATCGTTCGGGGTGATTGAGGCGGTTCAGAACCGCCTTCATCCGGTCCAAGCCGGGTTGCGGGCGATCCATCCCCAACGCATCGAGCCTCCTCAAAAGGGGGGAGTCGCCTGGAACGGACAAGGGGCGCTCAAGCCTGCGCGGCGGGGACCGAAAATCCCTGATCGCCGGTTGCTGCCTCGGGCAACCCCAACATGGTGGCCAACAATTGGGCAAGTTGGTCACGCATTTGTCGGCGGTCGACAATCAAATCGATATTGCCATGTTCTAGAAGATACTCTGCCCGCTGAAAACCCTCAGGCAGGGTTTGACGGATGGTTTGCTCGATCACCCGTGGACCGGCAAACCCAATAAGAGCCTTGGGTTCGGCCACAATCACATCGCCCAGCATGGCAAAACTGGCCGAAACCCCACCCATGGTCGGATCGGTCAAAACCGAGATGTAGGGCAGTTTGGCTTGCTCCAACCGCTGCAAGGCAGCCGAGGTTTTGGCCATCTGCATCAGAGACAGGGTCCCCTCCTGCATGCGCGCCCCCCCCGATGCCGAAACCACCACCAACCCAGCCCGTCGCGCAATCGCTCGATTCACCGCGCGAACGATCTTCTCACCCACAACCGACCCCATGGAGCCGCCCTGAAAAGCGAATTCGAACACGACCAATTCGGTCGGCACGCCAGCGCATGCCCCCGAAAAGGCCAACGCCGATTCTTTCTCGCCGGTCTTTTTCTGGGTCTCTTTCACCCGATCCCGGTATTTTTTGCTGTCTTTAAAACCGAGGGGATCGCCCGGGACCAGCGCAGCATCACATTCGGTAAAGTGGGGATCGAGCAGCAAGGCGGCCCGACCACGCGCCCCAAGGCGATGGTGCGCGCCGCAGCGGGGACACACATTGGCCTCGCGATCCATCTCTTTGCGATAAAGGATCGCTTTGCATTCGTCGCACTTGGTCCATAAACCGTCCGGAGCGCCGCGGTCGCTACGCTCCACCTTGGATGTCTTGATTTTGGGTCGCATCAAATTTGACAACCAGTTCATTGAGCCCGCCCTGATCTAACCAAAAAAAGAAAATGCCGTTCATCCGCACCAAAAGCATACCGGAGCCCGCCGAGCTGGAACAGCGGCCACCACGAAGGTGACATTGACATGGTGCCTCAAGCCCATGACGGTGCTTGTGATTCCGACCCTGGGACTGTACCGTCCCAAAGTGATTTCTGTCGCTTATTGTCTGTAAAACATCGTGCGTCCAAGTCGACGCACCGCTGCGCATAGAGGGTTTTATGTCCCATTTGTCCCTGCCCGCACTGCCCCCATTAAAAATCGGTCGCTGGACTGCATCGGTTCCCATCATTCAGGGTGGGATGGGCGTCCGAGTCTCCGCCTCGGGGTTGGCTGCTGCCGTGGCCAACGAGGGGGGGATCGGGTTGGTTGCGTCGGTCGCGCTCTCGCTTAATTCCCCCCACTACAAGAAACCGGGCGACTATTACCGCGCCAACAAGCTGGCCTTGCTCGACGAATTACGGATCGCCCGCGAACTGAGCCCCGAAGGGGTCATCGGCACCAACTGTATGGTAGCCGTGCGCGATTACGAGGCGATGGTTCGGACCTCGGTCGAGGGTGGGGCCCAGGTGATCGTCAGTGGCGCCGGCCTGCCTTTGCGCCTGCCCGAATACGCCGCCGATAATCCCGAAGTCGCCCTGGTCCCCATCGTATCGTCGGTGAAGGCGGCCCAGGTGTTGTGTCGTCGCTGGGCCAAGGTCTACAAACGACTGCCCGATGCCCTGGTGGTCGAGGATCCCAACACCGCCGGCGGACACCTGGGGGTCGACCGGGAATCGCTCTTCGATCCGGCCTACAACCTTGAAAACGTGGTCCCCGATCTGGTCGCTTATCTCGAAAAAGAGTGGCAGGAGCCGATCCCGGTGGTTTCAGCTGGCGGCATTTGGGATCGCAAAGATATCGACTGGGCGATGTCCCTTGGATCTGCCGGGGTGCAAATGGCCAGCCGCTTCATCTGCACCCACGAGTGTGACGCCTCGCCCGCCTTCAAAATGCAGTACATCAAGGCCAAGGCCTCCGACATCGTCATCGTCGACTCCCCTGTCGGCCTGCCCAGTCGCGCCATCCGCACCCCCTTCACCGGGGCGCTTTTCCAGGGGGAAGAGGTGCCCCACAAGTGCTTAGCCAACTGTCTGCAAAAATGTTTCTGTCGCGACGACGAAACCCATTTTTGCATCGCCGATGTACTCAACCGGGCCCAAAAGGGAGACACCTTCAGCGGACTCCACTTTGCCGGGAGCAATGCCCATCGCCATGAGGCCATTGTTTCGGTTAGGGACATCTTCGACGAGTTACTGGGACGTCAGCGCCAAGAGCAGCAGGCCACCGCCTAGTCGCCTTGCACACCAAAACAACAAAAAAGGCGCCCATCGGCGCCTTTTTTGTTGGACATCTCAGTACATGGATTCCTCAGGCGGAATACACCACACGGGACCAAGCCGCGATCACCATCCGGCCTTCGGCAGTTATTTCATAGAGGTCGACCCCGTCGCCCCCCAGAACCGTCACCTCGCCCCACTTGGGAACCTCGATCCGGCTGGGAAGTAATCCGTAGAGCATGTCGGGGGTACGTTCCAAGAAAAAACCGACCCGCTCCTCGAAACCCATCGGCTCGCCGTAGACATGGCAGTTGTCCACGACCTCCTCCATCCCCTCGGGGTATCGCGCCACCAGAGCAGCAATCGCCTTCTTAAGAGTCTCTGCGTCGTGCACAAACCGGGGCTCGTCGATGTTGACCTCGTCCCAGCGGCCCCCGTCGGCGGCGAAGATCCACAGCGCGATGCCGTCCGGCTCGGTCAGCGCTTCGCCCGCCCAAGCGGCCAGGATCGAGGCATCAAGCCCATCGAGATGACGATTCAATGCGACCGTCACATCCAACTCAGAAAGCGACGTGAATCAGATCGGCGGAAAGCACCGGCACCATGTCGTTGCCCGCCACGATAAAGCCCACCTTGGGGGTCGGGACGGAGGCGATCATCTTGCCATCCTTAACTTCGACCAGGGCGTTGCTGGCAACCACCGCGCCGTAAATCGCGCCGCCGATGATGCCGATACCGGCCCCTTTCACGATGTAGTTCCAGTGATCGGTCGGCTTGTTCTGCACCAGCATCAGGCCCAAACCAACCGCTGCGCCGATCCCGGCACCGTAGATGGCATCTTCGAACATATTCTTCACCTCGAAATCGGCAGCCTGGGCCGAAGCGAGGGGGGTGAATGCCAACCCGGAAGCAACCAAGGAGACCGCAGCAACCCGAACCAACGCGTTTTTCATGGAACCATCCTCCTGTAACCCAGAAAATGCCGAGTAATTCGGCATTGTTTAGTAACATTGTTTGCGCACGGCAAAAACGGTACCAGCACACTGAACTGATCGTCCCACCCCCAAAAGAGTGGAGGGATGATCGGCAACGTGCCCCTTGGAAGCAACCCAAGAGAGGTGATACCTGCCACAGGACAACCGGACAAAAAAAAACCCCCGCACTGCGGGGGCATTTTTTTCTGGTGAGTGGCGGGGTCGACGGGACTCGAACCCGCGACCTCCTGCGTGACAGGCAGGCGTTCTAACCAACTGAACTACGACCCCCCGAACCAGCGGCGCGTATTGTTCACACCACCCAAGCGACGTCAACCGCCTTGTGACGATTTTTTGGGCCACAGCAAACATCACCGCAGCCAAACCTCCCCCCGCCGCACATTCAGGAGCAACCCCACCCCCACAGACAAGGTCAACATCGCCGATCCGCCATAACTAATAAACGGCAGAGGCACCCCCACCACCGGGGCGAATCCCAACACCATGGCAACGTTAATGACGATGTAGAGGGCGAGCATGCCGGTCACCCCCGACGCAATCAGGGCGCCGAACCGGTCACGGGCCAGCCAGGCGCTGCGCACCCCCCACAAGATCAACAGCCCAAAGAGCGCCAGTAAAAACATGCTCCCCACCAACCCCCACTCTTCGGCGAACACCGAAAAGATGAAATCGGTGTGGCGTTCGGGCAGAAACTGCAGGTGGCTTTGGGTCCCCTCCCCGTACCCCTTGCCCCAGACCCCCCCCGAGCCGACCGCAATTTTGCTTTGCAGGATGTGATACCCCGAGCCGAAAGGGTCCGACTCGGGGTTGATAAAGGTCAGGATGCGCTGTTTCTGGTAATCCTTGAGCCCGAACATCCACATCACCGGAGCCGCCGTGATCGCCAGCGCCCCCGAAATCATAAAAAAGAGCCGACTGACCCCGGCAGCAAATAAGATGATGCTCCCTACCCCGAACAGCAGCAGGGCGGTCCCCAGATCGGGTTGCCGCGCGATAAGAACCGTAGGGATCGTCATGACGGCGATGGCGGTGGCGACGGTCCGCAACGGCACGGGGGGACCCTCGGACCAAGCGAACAGGCGGGCGAGCATCAAAATCAGGGCGATCTTCATCGGCTCGGAGGGTTGCAGCACCAGCGGCCCCAACACCAACCAGCGCTGCGCCCCCAGCCGCACCTGCCCCACTAGGGGGACCAGGATCAGCAACACCAGGAGCCCCATGAACAAGGGCACGCTCCAGCGGCGTAGAAACTCCACCGGCAGCTTGGCTACCACCAGCATTGCCCCCAGCCCCAGCAACATACGCAGGAATTGATCGAACGCACGATCGGCCTCCATCTCTTGGGAGGCCGAGGAGACCGCCACCAACCCCACCCCCATGATCGCCAACAGCAACACAATCCCCAGCCACTGGCCGGGATTAAAGCCCAGGATGCGCTGCGGCATCATCGTTGCTGCTCCCACAGGCGCGAGCGATCCGCTACCCTATCGGCATGTCCGATCATCTCAATCCCCAACAAAGCGACGCCGTCCACTCGACCCAAGGCCCCCTGCTCGTATTGGCAGGTGCCGGGTCGGGCAAAACCCGCGTCATCACCCATAAAATCGCCTACATGATTCTCGGCCAAGGCATGTCGGCCCGAAACATTGTGGCGGTCACCTTTACCAACAAGGCTGCCGACGAGATGCGCCGCCGCCTCAAGGAGATGATCCCTGCCGCCAGCCTCAAGGGGATCCGGGTGGCGACCTTTCACTCCCTTGGACTGCAAATTCTCGAACGCCATGGCCGCCTACTCGGTTACCACCCCCCGGTGACTGTTCTTCCCAGCGCCGATCAAAAGAAACTATTGACCGACGTGATGAAGGATGAGGGGATCGACCCGGGGCGCCAACCGGCCGATCCGCTGCTGCACATCATCAGCAACCTCAAGGGGGCGGGGATCCACCCCGAAAACTTCACCCCCGGCGACAACCCGGTCGAGGCGATGGCGGCCCGTCTGTACCCCGCCTACCAGCAGGCGCTCCAGCAGATCAACGCGGTCGATTTCGACGATCTGCTGATTCAGCCGATGCGCCTTTTTGAACAAGAGCCGGAGATCCGTCAAAACCTCGCTGAGGGGATCCGGCACATGCTGGTCGACGAGTATCAAGATACCAACCGCGCCCAGTACCAGATGATGCGCCAGCTGGTCTCGTTCCACGGCAACCTGACCTGCGTGGGGGACGACGACCAGTCGATCTACGGTTGGCGCGGCGCCGACATTCAGAACATCCTCAAACTCCACGACGACTACCCGGCCCTGCGCATCATCAAACTCGAAGAGAACTACCGCTCCTCCAACCGGATTTTGCGGGCCGCCAACCGGGTGATCTCCCACAACACCGAACGGATGGAGAAAAGCCTGTGGAGCCAGCGAGGCGACGGCGACGCGGTCACCCTGCACTGCGCCGAGGACGACGACGACGAGGCGCGGTGGATCGCCGAGCAGATCCTGACCTTCAAATTTAAAGACAACGCCCGCTACAAAGACTTTGCCGTTTTGTACCGCTCCAACCAGCAGGCCCGCATTTTAGAGCAACACTTCCGCGCTGCAGGAATCCCCTACAAGGTCTCGGGGGGGATCAGTTTCTATGAACGGGCCGAGATCCGCGATCTGATTTCGTACCTGCGGGCCATCGCCAACGACAAAGACACCTCGGCGCTGCTGCGCATCGTCAATACCCCGAAGCGGGGGTTGGGGGCGGTGGCGGTGGGTCATCTGGTGCAGGCCTCCCACCGCAAGAAAATCTCTCCGGTCGAGGGACTTTACGATCATGAGGCGCTGGCGGCACTGCCCAAGGCGGGTCAGGAGGGAGCCAAATCGCTAGGGGAGCTGCTGGCCAATTTCAGCTTTCGCTTCGAGCGTGAAGATCTGGTCGACACCATGGCCGACCTTTTTCAGAACTCCGGCCTGAAGGAGTCGATCCTGGGGGGGGGCGAAGATATGAAGACCATCGAGCGACGGCTGAGCAACGTCGACAGCCTGCTCGAATCGGTCGCCTATTACCGCGACACCAGCGAGGATCCTCCGACCCTGGCCGGTTTTCTGCAGCGCATCAGCTTGCAAAGCGACCTGGACCGGAGAAAAGAGGAGGAGCGGGACGAGGTGACCCTATCGACCATTCACGCCTCGAAGGGGCTGGAATGGCCCTATGTCTTCATCGTCGGGGTCGAGGAGGAGCTACTCCCCCACCGCAACGCCCTGGCCGAAGACAGCGTGGAGGAGGAACGGCGGCTGTTCTACGTTGCCATCACCCGCGCCCGCTACCGCTTGGCGATTAGCCAGTGTCAGCGTCGCCGCCGGGGCCGGGAATACGGTCCGGCTTATCCCTCCCCCTTTTTGGATGAGCTGCCCGACGAGGGGATGGAGTCGACCGGCATGGGACGGGGTCGCTCGCGGCAACACCAAGAACACGAAATCAAGATCGAGAAGGATGTCTTCTTCGATAAGATGAAAAACCTGCTTGCCAGCCGGGAGTGATCCCGAAGCCCAGGAGCCCCCATGTCCCGTCCCGCCCCCAAGCCAATGCGCGATTCCCAGACCATCATGACCGAGCTCATGATGCCCAACGCCACCAACTTCGCAGGCTCCATCTTTGGCGGCAACATCCTGGCGCTGGCCGACAAGGTCGCCTACGTCTGCTCGGTTAAACATGCCGGCACCACCACCGTCACCGCCTCGGTCGACCGGGTGAACTTCAAACACCCCATCCATGTGGGGCAGCTGGTGACCTGCTACGCCAACGTGAACCTGGCGGGCAAAACCAGCATGGAGGTGGGGATCATGATCGAGGCCAAAGACATCCATACCCGGGAGATCACCACGACCAACTCCTGCTACTTCACCATGGTGGCGGTCGACGATCAGGGCAACAAGGTGGCAGTCCCCGAGGCGATCCCCGAAAGCGCCGAAGAGATCAAGTGGCACGAAAAAGCCAAGATCCGCCGAGCGGTGCGCCTGCGCGAAATCTTCGGCTGAGGGGGGGCAATAGCCCCTTCCGCTGTATCCCCCCCATTGATCACCGCTTAACCGCTAGGAGTCTGTCGGACTTGAGATCGTCCTACTGCGCCGGCGGGTAATCGGTCCAAATTCCCCCGGTTTTTCGTCACATAGCCACCACTATGATC